>JAFUBF010000110.1 GCA_017460325.1 Clostridia bacterium
TATCTTATTGTTTTTCCAATTTGCAACTAACACATGAGGGTGCTCTTCTGTACTATCTGCCCATGTAAATACTCCGCTTCCACTTGGATTATCATTTTCCCATTTACCTTCGTATGTATCTCCATTGGCATAGGTCAGCTTTCCTATGCCATTTCTCTTATTGTCTTTCCATTCACCTTCGTAAACGTCCCCATTGGAGTAGCTCATCTTCCCCTGGCCATTTCTCTTATCGTCTTTCCATTCACCTTCGTAAACGTCCCCATTGGAGTATGTCATCTTCCCCAGACCGTTTATCTTATTGTTTTTCCAATTTGCAACTAACACATGAGGGTGCTCTTCTGTACTATCTGCCCATGTAAATACTCCGCTTCCACTTGGATTATCATTTTCCCATTTACCTTCGTATGTATTTCCATTGGCATAGGTCAGCTTTCCTATGCCATTTCTCTCACCATCTTTCCACTCGCCTTCATAAACATATCCATTGGAGTAGGTCATCTTTCCCCGGCCATTTATCTTATCGTTTTTCCACTCACCTTCATAGACGGCGCCACCGGCGTAAATCATCTTTCCCTGACCATTTTTATTATTGTCTGTCCAGTCACCTTCATAGACAGCGCCATTGGCATAGGTCAGCTTTCCCTTTCCACTTCTCTGACCATTGACAAAATCTCCGTCATATACCGCACCATTTGAATAGGTTTTGGTTCCATGTCCGTTTAAAATGGTATCCGAATTATTCTCCGATGTTGTCGCTGCGGCTGGAGTTTCGGTAGGTGTTGGCGTCAGCACTGGCTTTCCCGTAACTGCCGGAGTGGTTGGCGATATTTCCGGTTTTGCAGTTAAAGAAGGACTCTGTGTATGATCTGGTTTATACGACAAAATCCACAGACGATCTTCCGAAGAAAGACTGACTCTGTTTCCCTGTTTTCCTATCTTTCTTCCTGCGGAGTCAAACAGTTTTACAATCGCCTGTACCGTTTTATAATCAAAGTTGCCATTCAATTCGCCATCATAATACCCATAAGTGCTTATCGCTTCCTGGATACTGCGGACTTTATCACTATTCCTGTCCCCCTCAATACAATACGGACGATTCAGGAAGAGCAAAGCGAAAATAATGCCTGTCAGGATAAGAAAACCAGCGAATACAACCAGCTTCCTTTTCCACCATGGCACTGGATCTGGCACTGGCGGCTCCTCTCCGGACTGATCCTTTTGGGGGTATTCCCGGGGTGAGTCAGTTACCGGCAGTTTCTCTTTGGACTGATCATTTTTTGGGTTTTCCTCTTTATGCAGGTCAGTCTTTTCCCCATCTTTTATTCTCTGCACGTCCTCATACAGTTTGGCCAGATGAACTTCAAGGGGTGGTGTCATGGCATCAAGCCAGTGCGTATTCGCGAGATAATAGGACAAATTGGGGCTTGCCTCTGTCTGATCGACCTTAAATGGGATAACGATACACATGGATCTAAACGCATTGGAAACTTCGCGCTGTACCTGCTCTGAAGTATTGGAGTTCTCCGTAAAGACCAGTACAAAAATCGATGCTTCCTGAATCGCTTTGACAATAGCCCCTTCCCATGTTTCGCCCGGAGCAATGTCACGAGGTGCATACCAGCACTTTACCCCATTTGTCTCCAGATAATTGCATACAGCATCTGCAATCGTCTTATCCTTGGAAGAATAACTGATAAATACTTCATGCATCGCGATTCTCTCCTTATAATGTCGCTTTGACTTTCGGCACCATATGATTGCCATGAGACGTAATTTGATGCACCGGTGCAAAGCACCGGGCCCACGCCTTCAATACTGCTTTGGCTTTCGGCACCGTATGATTGACAGGGAACATGATCTGATGCACTGGTCCCACGCATGTCAGAAACGCATCCCGGGTCCGGGCGGGCCAAAGGCCACAAAAACATGTTTAAAGCGGGAGCTTTCAACTATTAGGCTGGTTACCGTGGTATTCTGCTTCTCAAAGTAAATCGGTAAGATATGGATCCTCAACTACCTGAACAACGGCCAGCAAGAGGGTCGTTGACAACAAGATCGTGGAACAACCCCGATCATTCAGGTCCTTAACCCACCCGGGGTGCATAAGCACCGAAATCCTTCGTGGTTAAAACGCATGATGCGAAGCTGGACGCTGAACATAGCACCTGAATTCAGGAACTGCAACAGCGGTATCAGGCAACTGCAATAAAAGCCGCCGTAATAGTTAACTCTGAACATTTGCTGATCAGATGGCAACCCGGTCAGGATTTAGTCAATGAGCAAAAGAAAAATGGGGCAAAGGCGTGGCCGGGCAGGTCAGTCCTGATTTGCAGGCCGCTTTTCCCGGATCCAAAGGATTTTCTCCTCGCAATCCATGGGGGATGAAACAATGGTACATCTTTTCCACATGAGAAGAAATGAAAATTCCATTTGTTTCAGAACCTGAATCAGCAAATGTTCCTCGTCAAAAGCTGAACCAGCCCGGTTCAGAAATACCGTTTCCTTCAACGTTCGCATCTGTTCCCCGGCGTCACCATGTGATGATCGTTCATATCGAAAAAGCCTGGTTCTATATTCAAAAGACCCAGAAGAGGGGCTGGAGCCGCCGTGCGCCTGATGATAACATCAGGTCAGATCTTTTATCCTGTTTCGGGAGGAGGAATGACAAAGAAGGCAACGCAGTCATTCATATCCATCTTGCAGGCACGAACATAAACATCCCGCTGTGTACCAGAATGTCCTGAAAAATGATCTGCACCTGCACTCACAGGAACTGTTCCTTCATCTTCAGGATCAGTGATCCGAGCGTTCCAGATCAGTGTCCGGATTGTGGCAATCCGTCAGTTCACCCCAACCCCCGGAAGAAATCGCCTGGTTCTATCCGGAACACCGGGATATACCCAAAACCAGCTGCGTGAATTCCCGAAATCCCATCGGATCTGCATCGCTTTGCCAAACGCTTTCGCTCTCCCGGTGTTTAATGACGCCCCCAGGGTTTGGCGCCGGACAAAAACAGTCCGGCGCTTTTCAAATGTCCTCTCAGTGGATGTACGCTCTTCAGGAATCTTCTCCCTCCCACAGGATCCTGAAAGCCCTCTTGCTCCCCCTGTCTGTCCGCCTCAACGATGATGCGACATTTTTCGTTTTATTTGCCTCTGTTCCTTAGCAGTTCCAGCGCCTTTTCTTTGTACTTTGCATCACTTGCTTCCGTAAAAGACGACTTTTCCATCCTTTCAAGTCCGGGAATTTCAGACAGATTTTCGTCCACATACCAGTGATCGTAAAGCCATTCCTCCCCAAACCCGTCCGAATCAGGCCCAAGGTGATCTACGCATTTTCCGCTTACAAGAACCAGGCCATCGCGTAATGTGTAAAGATAATACTCTGAATGCGGATCAAACGCTCTGAATCCGAGCGCGTAAAGAAGCCCGCCCTGTACCGAAACATTGTATGTTCCATCTTCTGTCTCATAGTTCTCCGCCAGAACAGACGGCAAATTCTCACCGGGATGTTCTCTTTTCCACGCATCGATCCATTTTTCCGCTTCGTTATTCCCATTGACCGCTGCGCGATATCTCCAGAAGTTTGATGCAAGAACGCAGAAAGCCCGGTAATCCGCCCATGATTTCTCCATCCTCATAAAGTATTCTGCCATTTCGCCCATCGCCTGGCTGTCCCCTTTTGCACACCTGTCGCTTAATCGGATAAATTCACTCTCATCAAAATGAGAACTGGGATACGGCGTCTTAAGATTTGCCTGTAAAAATGTCGGACCCATATTGTCACACTCCTTTTGATTTGCGTTCCGCAGAGAGCAACCCCGTTTCTCAGCGGAACCGCTTCCTGCTAAATGAATTGAGGGATTACTTTCCTTCATCCAAAAATGATTCAATGTCAACACGCCAGAATATGTCTTCTACGACGATCCGGACATTATATGCCTTGTCGACATTCTCACCATTTATGACCAGCTTTAGATTTAACTGCACGGTCATCAGCTTGTGCTCTACGGTTATATTCCCAATTGTCCAGTCGACTAACTGCCTGCCCCCGAAAATTCGTTCCATTATCCCATCATCCGCATGTTCCTGCTGCCATGCGTACGGTGCAAATTTAAACATCCCTTCCCTATCGTTTTCTTTCCACTTTTCAAGGAATCTGGTCATGATGTTCTTTGCCTTGTCTTCATCTGCATCCGGCTTGAACTGAACAATCTCCGTTTTTATGGTTTCTCCATCTGTAAGAGAGTCAGGAAGGACATACCATTTCGTATTTTCAAGGCGCAGATGTGCCGTGTACCCGCTCCAAATCAGGGTTTCCTGATATTTCATGTCCTGACTCATCCGGGGATGTTTAGTCTGGACAACGACCGGATATTCCACTTCGTTCTCTGAGAGTTCCTTCTTCTCTCCAATTTCCCAATCAACGACTTCCCCTATCGTAAAACGGGAAGACAGGTACACATCCATCGGCACTCTGTTCCTGGCCCATTCGGGTGAAACGCGTTTCTCCATCCTGTCTCTGTGGTTCTTTTGCCAGTCAATCAGGAAACCTTTCAGTGTGATATAGGGACTGAACTGATAGATGTCTTCTATCGAAGCACTTCTCACGTATTCCTCTGTAACATGATCACTCCCTGTTGATTTTGTAATCCCGTAGTCTGATATGGTCGTATTTGTCGGTTTAATGGAATGGATGATTCTGACCATATCCTCAAGGTCATGATTACGGGTGTGGCATATCATGCAGTACACACTTCCCTCTACGGGGGTGATAAGAATCACGTTGTCCTTTTCATACCACGTATCCCATTTCTGGCCATTAATGCGCAGTTCCACCGGCCAGCCGTTCTCATAGCACATGGTCGATATGAACGTGACCGCCTCCGCATCCTGTCCATCCAGAACAGCAGCTTCCACTGTCTGGGCAGTCCCGTCTTTCCCATACGCAAAGACCACAGGAAGATGACTGTATTCCAGCTCTGCCTTATCTATGGTCTTCCAGTCCTCAGGAATCGTAACCGTAAACTGATCGCCCAATTTTTCAACGAATCCATTTTCCTCCGTCGTCATGCTTTCACTCATGATATCCTGGAAAGACAGTGATTCTGCAAAACCAGTGGAGAAAAGCAAGGTAAACAGACACAAAATGAGTAACTTCTTCATATGCTTACGCCACCCTTTCATGTTGCCTTGGCTTTCGGCACCGTATGATTGACGGAAACCAATATTTGGCAAACCGGTGCAGCCTTTGCCAACCCCTGTCATGTTGCCTTGGCTTTCGGCACCGTATGATTGACAGAAACCAATATTTGGCAAACCGGTGCAAGGCACCGGGCCCAATCCTGTCATCATCTGCTTCGTTCTTTCGCCACATCCAATCACCGGCCCCTGTCCGGTCCTCAGGCAAGTCCGGACCCAACCCAAAAGCTTTCACTTCCCATCCGGCCTGTCCTCTTCAGGCCAGGCACAGGGAATTATCCTATGCGCACCCCGACTTAAGTCCAACCGTACGACTCGACGTTTATTTCCCTGTGGAATGATCTGCCTTTGCCGCTCTTCTCAGTTCTTCCCACACCTTAACCATTGCCAGTGTATCCAGTCTGCAATAAGCCAGCAGATTTTCCCTTGCCCGTTCCCGGTCCGCCGCCTCCATGTACTGGATCTCCGGGAACAGGTTCATCGCCTCATTCCCATTATGAACCCCTTCAAGGGAATGATAATTAAGATCCGGGTCACTGGGGCAGATCGCCGGGAGGACACTCTTAATGGAAAAGCTTCCGCCCATCTCCTTCTTATAGTACCAGCCCTTCTGGAAGGGGGTCAGCAGATCCACAACATTTCCCTCAATCGCCAGCAGATGTCCGGCCATTTCCGGAAATGTTCCGGCCAGTTCCTTCAACCGTGTACATTCAAACGCCTTGTTGAATGCGGTCACGCAAGCGTCCCTGGGAATATCCCTGCACAGGGCTTCCGCGATCTCCCGTCGCGGATCCGTCCCGCTCTCCGCCAGGAATTCCGCATGCTTCAGTTCCCCGCCTTCCCGCTCAATATAGTGCAGGGAATACTGAAACGGGATCTGCGCGTAAGGATGCGTTCCCACACAGAACGGGATGGCCGGCTGCATCGTCTCAAAGTCCAGGAAATAGAGCGGATAGGAAAGTGTTGACAGAAAATCACGGATCTTTTCAGGCTCCGTATACGTCCCCAGGTCCTTGAGAAAATGATCCATCTGCCGTTTCTGGGTTGCATTCTTGATTACACCGGCTCTGTCCAGTTCGGCAAAAGAGATCAGGCCCTGATGATAATAGTCCATCATCTTTTTCCTCTGCAGACGATAGAGATCAAAAACGTTGGGCCTTGGCAAATCCCTGGTGCAGAAGGAAAACAGCTCACAGTCCCTGCAGATTTCCGAAAGCTCCATCTCCGGCTCATCCGCGCACTCCAGTATCCGCTCCGCCATCCGCAGCACCGCCGGAACGTTCTCCTGCTCCCAGCACGCCTGCTCCCACAGATCATTGATCCTGAAAAGCGCATGGATATCCAGTCCTTCCGGACCCAGGATGTACGATGTATCAATGCACACCAGATACACTCCGGTGACCCTTACCCCGCACTTCTCCAGAACATATTTCTGATACGACACATCCGCGATATACTTATCCTGGTAGCCATCTGAGGCGCTTTTCACCTCATAAATGGCCCATCCGTCGCCTTCTTTCCTCAGAAGGTCGACCGCGCAAAACAGCCCCTCCCAGGAAAACGAAGCTTCGCAGATGACCCCTGTTCCCTTTTCCATTTCCGTACGGGTATTCTCGACCATCTGTCCCAGATCCGGTTTGTCCCCATCCCGGGAAGCGGTCACAATCACATAGGGCCCAAACAGTCCCCGGGCCAGATCGCCAACCTCGCTCCCCACCCGGAACCGGGCCTGCCTATTCGAATCCTGCGGCAGCACTTCCGGATGATATCGGCCGATCCAGGCGCCCTTCGGGCAGCTCCAAACCCCCACATACCCTGATTTTGACAGATACATCCCCGCACCTCCTGCAACCCGGATCCGATCTGATCCTGTGCTCCTTTTCGCTTTTCACACATGCATTCCCACATTCCCGCATCTGCCTCTGGCAGGGCGGAAGGTGGGAGGAAGGCCTATCAGAAGAGCGATTCCGCCATGATTTCGCACAGGTGTTCCACATCCATATCATCCATCCGGTCGACTTCATCAGCCGTCACACCGGTCGGGAGATGCTTCTTCAGGTACGCGCGGTTATTGGCCTTCACCTCCCTGAGCGTCATGATATGATTCCCTCTTTTTCGCAGAGTATATGAAAATCCTTCCTTTGCCGCTCCGCAGAACGGACACTTTTCGGGAATGGGGTGACCATCAAATCTCATTCCACAGGCGCAACAGGTCATGTAGGAATACTCCATTCCGTTTTTCATAATTGCCAAGCTGATCCCCCTCTTTCAGTCCATCTGACAATGAACGCAGTGCAGCAAAAAAAGCCTGCATTCTCAAAGGTTCTCCGTCTATATCCACCCTGCGTCAGCAGAACTCTTTTAATGTCGCTTTGGCTTTTGGCGCCGTATGATTGATACGGAACATCATTGACAAACCGATGCGAAGCACCGAGGTCACCCCTTATCGGCGTCCGGGCATCATCACCGGATCAACCTCACCCAACAACCCAATTTCGCTGCTGACTGTATGGTTCAAATTCGTACACGATCCGTTTCCCCGTTGCAGATCTATCTCGCCAATCCGGGAGATGGTTTACCTGCATTCATCTGTCTCCTGCTCATTGATTGCTGTGCGATGTCCATCTTCCTCACCAACGAATATCGGAAAGAGACTGCTGAGATTTTTCCAAGCAAAAACACGTCGTTTCCGGTCTATCTGAGGTCCGTGTTTCACTTCTCCCGCCACACGATCCAATGATTGTTTTTCACGCAGTCAGATGACTGGAATGGCCCAGTTCCGCTATCAGGTCCGATAGGATCTGCCAAAAGGCATTATATCATTTATCCTGTATAGAGAAAAGTTGCAAATCCACGGCATTATTCCGTTTTCGTATCGTTCCATCTAACCAGATCACCGATGAAATAAGAGCTTGTACGCAACCATCGCGTCAAAAGATGTAACCCTGCCACCGACTTCCTCTGGCAATCTTCGTAAAATGCCGCACACAGATGAAGTCATCAAAAGGCTGCCGGCATAGCAGAATCAAGCAACGTCATTAGGTCCATTTCCGTGCTGGTATTAGTCTACATACATTTCCCAAAAACGTCATCTTTCATTTCACTTCGTAATTTTTAATTGCAGACATGCATTCTAAAAGCTATAATGGCCCTGATGTTTTGTCGAAAAGAGCATGGTATATCTGTAAGATATAGTCCGCTTTGGAAGATGCTCATTGACCGAAAGATGGCCAGGAGTCAGCTCAGAGTTGGAGCAGGTATCAGTACCCGTGTGTTAGCACGAATGGGAAAGGATGAAGATGTCAGCACTGGAGTATTGAGCAAAATCTGCAGTGTGAGCTAAATGACATCATCCAACTGGTGCCCGATGAAGATAAATCGCCGGAAGCAGTTGAAACAGCAAAGGACAGTCACGAGCAGATTCGTCAATGAGACATATCAGCGGTACTATCAGCACCACGACAAAGGATTACGTTGTCGGCTATCAGGATCTGCCGGGCATCGGCATGAGAAACCAGCAGGCATTGCCCACGTTGATCGTCCTGTGCTCCATTGCGCTGAATAAGCCTGCTTTCAGCAATTTGTCGGTACTGGAGCAAATCAGCATCAGGGTACCATCCTGAAGGTTAGCGAGCTGGCAAACGCACTGCAGGTATGTTTGGACAGCGGTGCAACGAAGATGCTGCTGCCCATCGCCAGCGCCGGAGATTTGGCGACAGTGTCCCCGGAACTGATCGGATGCTTCAATCTCATCTTCTATCAGAGTGCTGAGGACGCAGTGTTCAAAGCCCTGGGTGTGGAATAACGTTTGAGATATAAAATGATGGAGGAATTCGAAATGAGTATCACCAATTTGTTTGACTGGGTTGATTTCTACAGGGAACTGGCACAAAAGCTCCTCCAGTACAAATCCAACCGTGAAGCACTCATAGAGAAGGTTAAACAGATCTATGAGGTTACCGGGTTTAAAATGCCTACGATGGAAAAAGATAACCGGCTCGTGGACATTGATCCATTCACGGTTTTTGGCCTCTTCAACAAGAAGCTGACAGATGCCAATCGGATCGCAATTCTCAATGCAATCTCTGAACTTTTCGATGTTTCATCGCCTGTTCCTCATTCGTTTGACAGCCTTCCTGTGCTCAATCCACAGAATGCTACCTTTTATCCATTCATCACGGAGCGACAGGATACAGATATCGATGAACTGTGGGAGCTATTTGAAGCAGCACTGGTTTATGCAGGGAATCCTTCAGCGGAAAACCGGGCTCGCGTCGCAAGACATTTTGATGTGGCCGTGAACATCAAGTACAACGGAAACAGCAAGATCACCATGGGTTTATACTGGATAGCGCCAGACGCGTTTTTGAACCTGGATCAGCGCAATACATGGTATATCTATGATTCCGGCAAGCTACCGCCTGAGCTTGTAAAAACATTGCCTGCAGTTGAATCAAAGATTCCTGCAGAAAAGTACTTTGATATCGTCGACAGGGCGGATTCATAATGACATCGTTCAAGAAATTCGTCATACACCATCCAACTGTTTTAATCCAATTTGTCCGTTAGATAATCTTCACAAAGCAATATAACGACAAAAAGGCAATAATCACCCGTAACCTCATTTTGGAA
>JAFUBF010000111.1 GCA_017460325.1 Clostridia bacterium
ACAAGAACCAGATGGTAATTGAGATTATACACTGAATGGTGATTCTTTTGCAACTTCATTTCATTCACTCACCTTTCAGCAATATGTTACCACGAAAATGATCCTTTTGTTTTTTGATTTTACCATGGATATACAAAAGAAGTCAACGAAATGAATCGTGATTATTCAGGAATTCGGTCGATTCATCTCCCACCTGAAGAGGTGGGAGAATTCTCGGCATTTTTCGTTAAACCGTGGGTGGTGATCATTGTCATCTGGATCGATTTTCTGTTCTTCGTCGCCTTTCGAAGCCTTTCCATCCTGTTTCGTAAGGACGCCTCCTCATCTTTGTCAATGACGTACTCATCGATCGAATACTTGATCTCACAGAGATTAATCACCTGATCCCTTCGATCAATCAGCAGATCGATTTGAGCACCCGCAGCACCGCCCTCCTCCCGTTGCTTGCGGGGCGTTCCTCCATACCTCATTCCGATGTCCGGTCAACGCTGCCTCCCGGGCAGACATCGTCCGGCCCGGAAACACAGCGGGCCTGGATCCGGCCCCAGACCGGAAAAGAGTGCGGCTGCCTCAGGGCAGCCGCAATGGATCAGGTTTTTATGATGTAATCCCGTTCAAGCCTGGGACGGTGACCTGTCAGGAGGGCGATAAGCGCAATGATGACACTGGCAGGTGGCGCCATCAGTACCGCAATAATGACGACGATCAGCGGAAGATCCGCTACCTTTTCCGTCGCGGATGAAACAAGCACCCGGTAGGAAAGAATGTTCTGAAAAGCTCTGCGGAGATTCTGTATCACCTGTTCAAAGTTGAGATTCATTACAGTTCCCCTCCCTTTTCAAAGTTCACCTGCATGCCGACGGCAACAACCGCAAGGGCTGCAAAAATCAGCAGTTTCAGGCTGTTCAGGGCAAGAAGCACCGCTGCCCAGACCGGCAGTTTAAGCATCGTTCTGCCGTTTCCGGTCAGCAGGATCCTGCTTCGGAAAATCAAACCGGCGTATTGTCTCAATGCATTCATCGTTTTCCCGTTCCTCTCACATGTCCCAGCCGGAGATAATCAACCGCCCACTCATGGACTCGAAACGAATCGGAAGTTCACAGGTTCCATAGGCGTTTTTCCCGAATTCATTGCTGATCTGGCGGCTGATACCGGCCATATTTACTTTAAACCCGCGGATGTCCGGAGGCAGGATGATCTTTACCGAGCCGGACACCGAACTTGCCTTGATTTTCTCCGTATCCGGATTCTGGCACTGAAGCACCGAGTTTCCGGAGATCGTCTCCAGCGTGTATGTCCTTGCATTTCCCTCGATCTGAACTTTCCCTGAGACGGTATTGCAGTTCACTTTATCCGCATTTCCGATAAACCGGATGTTTCCGGAGACATTCGTCAGGGCAACATCCTCCGTTTCCGCATTCACTTCGATTTTTCCCGACACGGAATTCAGCTGAATGCTCTTTGCCACGGACCCGTATGCCGGACTGATCCGGATAGATCCGGACGTATTCCCAACGCGGACATCGTACACAGGCACATCACAGACCGAAATATCCCCGGAGGTGGTATTCAGGCGGTATTCGACCACACGGTGGACAGGAACCCGGACAATGAGCTTCCCGCCGTCTTTCTGGAACAGGGAGAAGAATGTTTTGAACAGATCCGGATTCTTCCGGCCGATTTTCAGGACACCATCCTCCAGCGTGAAAGAAGGCTGAGTCGCTTTGTCCTTCCCGCCGTCCCATTCCGTCTCAATCACCCAGTAATCAGCCGGCACGATTTCAATATCATCCGCTTCCAGATTCACATCAATACGGTTCACCAGCTCCGCGTCGAAGCGGTTAATGACGACCACATCCTCCGGTGCATCCTCCAGATGGATTCCCTCTGTTTCCTCCTCCGGTTTCGTATTCGCATTGACATCTTCCAGGATCTGCGCAATTTCCGCATCCAGAGCACTCTGGTCCACGTCATCTGCCGTTTCCCCGCTCCCTGCGTCAAATACCGGAGCACCTGTCTCCTCTGCGGTCGGCTCCCCGGCCTCAACCGGGGCACTGTCCGGCTCAGTTTCAGGCGTCCCACTGGCCGCTTCTCTGGCTTTCTGTGCCTCGGCCTGCATTTCCATTTCATAGGCTTTCCGCCTCAGCTGCCTGGCCCCTTCCTGGTCATCTGCTGCCTGACGGATCTCCGCCTGAATCCGGATTTCCTTTGCCCGCGCAAGAAGCTCTTCCGCCGTGGGCTCCCGTTTCGTCGTCGCCTCCTGGATGTTCCTGGAGATCTTCTCAAAGGTCTCACCGGCTACCCGGCCAACTTCAACCGCTCCTTTTCCAACGGCTTTTCCGAAGCCGCTGAACACCTTGCCGGTCGCCTCATCCGCCTGCTGCGCCAGTTTCCCTACCTGCGGGAAAATCTGCCGGCTGAATGTGTCAAACGCCTTGGTGACAGCCTCGGTGAATTCGGTTTCGCCCGGATTCTTCTTTTCCTCCGTTGCCGCCTCGGCCTTTTTGTTCATTTCATCCAGAGTTGCACGGACGTCCTCAAGGGAAGACGCCACCTCAGCAAAAGCCTCCTCCTCACTTTTCCCCTCTGCCAGAGAATCCTCATAACGGGCAGTTGCATTGGCCATCAGCTCATCCCGGAGGGCCAGGTTATCCGCCGTCATTTTCATGTCCGAAAAGATTTCATCAATCATGCCGCGAAGTTTCTTATTCATACTGCTTCCTCCTTGCTGAAGATTCTGTCAATCATCATGTTGTATTTTTTTATGTCGCGAATATTTTCCTGCAGAAGGTGCCTCCCAGTGTCCGTCAGGTGATAATACCTGCGTCTGGCGCCCTCTTGTTCATTCCCCCAGTAGGATTCAATCAACCCGAGTGATTCCAGGCGACGGAACGAATTGTACAGCGTTCCTTCCTTTAATTCCACTAAGCCATCGGTTTTTTCAGCGATCTGTCTGCTGATGGAATAACCGTAACCATCCTCATCATCCAGCTGGCTCAGAATGATGGTATCCATGTACCCCCGAAGGATATCCGATGGATTCAGCATGCAATCACCTCCTGTGTCGCATACTATATCACTATATACCTTGCCTGTCAAGGTACTTTTTCAAATGAAATACATTTTCTGCAAAATTATCTTTTCACGAAGATGATTCGAAATCCGCACCGGTCATGGACAGAAGAAAAACCGGAAGCAGCCTGGATTCAGACTGCTTCCGGTTTTTCTATACTTAAAATGCGTTCTTTTAGAATGGAGGCAAAGCGATCGCGGTCCACTTTGAGGAGAACCAGCGCGTTTTTGAAGGGAAACTGCTTATCGCTGTACAGATCCGTGACGGACTTGCCGCTCGTAAAGGTTCCCCTGGTTTCCACCACAACACCGGCTTTTTCCCCCTCAAAGAGTTCCGGATGGGCAAGGTACATGACCGGACAGGAATCATGCATGCAGACACCTGTCAGATTGTACATCCGGGAACCTTTCAGGGCAGGCAGAAGGCAGGCTTTCGTAAACGAACCGACCCTTGTGCCCGAGGCCTCCAGTTCATCCAGATCCTCCGGGGTCAGGAACGCCTGCAGCGTCACATCCAGCCCGCACATGACGATGTCCGCGCCGCTGCGCATCACGATTGCAGCCGCCTGCGGATCCGTGTAGAAATTAAACTCGGCCGCAGGGCTGATGTTTCCGACGCTGGCCGACCCACCCATAAGAGAAACGGAATGGAGAAGCCCGGGCAGCGCCGGATACTTGGTGAAGGCAATGGCCAGGTTGGTCATGGGGCCGGTGGCCACCAGGCGAAGCTCGCCGGGATGGGTGCAGGCACAGGCATAAAGCGCGTCCCAGGCCTTTTCATCGGTTGATGCCGCATTCTCCGGCACCGGCAGATCCACATCCCCAAGGCCGTTGATCCCATGAAATGTGACCGCAAACTTCACCTCTTTCAGGAGCGGTTTCTCTGCGCCCTGGTAAACCGGATAGTTCGCTCCCATGAGCCCGTTGATCCGCTGCGTATTGAAATAGGCATTTTCCAATGACGTATTGCCGCAGACAACGGAGATCCCGCGGATGTCCAGTTCCGGGAGGGCATGGGCCAGCAGCAGGGCAACGGCATCATCCACGCCGGTATCGCAGTCTATCCAGACAGGAATACGTTTCATCTGTCCGCCCCCTTATACGCTGCAATTGCCTCGATCAGATAGTCCACAAACGCCTCACGGTCCAGATCCGCCAGACACCGGGCATTGGGCGCATGGCCGGTCACCCCGTACCAGTCGGGCACCGTGGCACCCTTACAGTACTCGCCACTGGTTTCAATCTGCACGTAATAGTCACGCATGGTGAAAATTTCCGGATGAATGAGAGCCATGACGGCACAGGGGTCGTGCATGGGCGCCCCCTCATAGCCAAGCGTCC
>JAFUBF010000112.1 GCA_017460325.1 Clostridia bacterium
ATGCATCCATTACAGGCACCGTTTCATTCCCGCCGGAGGCCTGGATTCATGAACTGAACCGGCTGTTTCCCAATCTGTGGGCGGACCTTAGAAAAGCCCGTGAAAACCCGAAGCGTTACATGAACGACGAATGCGTGAAGTTTATCGGCGATGTGCCCGCCTGGTGTCCCATGCCGACATTCTTTCCTTACCTGACCCTCGCGAAGCGCCTCGGTTCCAATGTCTATCTGCGGTACCGCGATGTCGTCATGACGATCGCCAGCTTGTACCTCTGGCGGGCGGGAAAGGGCATTTACCGCTTCTCTCCGGAATTGTATCGGGCGCTGGTCAGTCAGCCCTTCAGCGGAGATATTCCGAATGAATGCCTGTACAGGATGCCGGAATGGGCGGTTTATATCGAGACGCCTGGGATTGTCATCGGCGAGCTGCCTGTCAGCGGCTTCATCGCCCATCTCGATTATAACCTGTACAGCAGGGAGACGGACCTGCAGTTTGCCATCTTCCGTCACGGCGTCGGCGAGCCGAAGATGATCGCGCTGCCGCTCGGCGAAGGCGGACTGATTGAAGCCATGCATCGCGTGGACGCCATAGACAGCATGTTCAATATCCCCCGCGACAGGCAGATTGGCCTGCGGGACGATTACAGGCAGGCGCTGTCGGCCATGCTGCAGCTTCTCCTGTATCTCTGCTCTGAGGAACCGGATATGCCGGCGATAGAGCATCCCCGGAACCGTCGCACCCTGTCTGGAGGTGTGCGCAGCCCGGAAAGTCCCCGGCTCTGGGATGTCGGCGTCCGAATTGGGGCGGCGCTGAGAAAAGCGGACACCTTTCGCAGTGTCGGTTTTTCCGACGGCGCCGATTCGGACGGAAGTTCCCACAACAGTCATGCCCGTCCGCGCGCCCATATCCGTTCCGCCCATTGGACCACCTACTGGACGGGTCCGCGTACCGGGAAGCAGACGCCCATCCTCAGATGGATCCCGCCGCTGCCCATCAACATGGACTGGAAAAAGACCACGCCGGCGGTCGTTCACCCGGTGACGTCGTGAGCTCTGTCCGAAGCCGACGGTGCCACCCAACATTAAATTCCAGGGAGTGATAAACACATGATCCTTTTATCCAAAGAAGATATGTGGCTGAACACCTCGGCGTTGGAACGCATCGGCAACTCCAGCCACATTCTAATCTTTACCACGGAAGACGGCAGTCTGCTGATGATCGCCTCGACCGACGCTTCTAACCCTGACGCTACCGAAATCAGCGGAACGCTGATCGACGGGCTTCCCTCCGACTGCCAGGAATGGGTCGGACTGGAAACGCCGCAGGCCTATGCCCGGTGGCTTCCCGATGACAGGTATCTGCTCGAACTGCACGGCGTTCAGATGAATCCCGGCGTACTCATCTTCGATGTGGGCGACGGTATCCTCTGCACCTACAACGAGGTCTTCGGAACCATCCGGCATGTGATTGTGCCGCCTGGGTGGTCATTTTCTGAAGCGGAGTTTGCGCGGCAGGCATCCGAGAATGCGGCAAAGGAGCGCCTGTCATGATTTACATCACAGGAGATACCCACCGCGATTTCAGAAGAATCGGAGACTTCTGCGCCAGGATGAACACCGCCAGGGACGACATCATGATCATCCTTGGCGACGCCGGCATCAACTACTACGGCGAGCCCCGCGACCGATACCTGAAACAGGAGCTTGAAGAGATGCCCATCACACTCTTCTGCATCCATGGCAATCATGAAATGCGGCCCGCGCGCTTCCCATCCTACCATGAGGATGAATGGCACGGCGGCACTGCCTACATTGAGCCGGATTATCCCTCGCTCGTCTTTGCCAAAGACGGTGAGATCTACGATTTCGACGGCATCCGTTCAATAGCCATCGGCGGCGCCTACAGTGTGGACTGGGCCTATCGGGTCATGCACCGGTGGGGCTGGTGGGACGACGAGCAGCCCTCCGTCGCGATCAGGTCGAGGGTGGAAGAACAGCTCGGCCGGGTCAACTGGAAGGTGGATGCGGTTCTCAGCCACACCGTTCCGTTCAGGTACATCCCCGTCGAGACGTTTCTGCCCGGCATTGACCAGTCCGGCGTGGATAACAGCACGGAGCGATGGCTGGATGAAATCGAATCGCGCCTGACCTACAGGCGCTGGTTCGCCGGCCACTATCACACGGAGAAGACGGTAGACCGTCTGCGGATCATGTTCAATGACATTCTGGAGTTCACTCCGGCTGTCAGCGGCACAGGCTGATTATACCACAGACAGATGTGTATTTCCACCCTATGCATCCCACCCCGTATGGAAAGCACGAATGGAAGGTTTTGAAAGGATCACCGAAGATGACATTTCAGGAATTCACCGACCTGCTGGTCTTTTTCCTCACCAGGGATTTTGGCTATGACGGGGACAGACTGCGATCGCTTCCCAGGGGTTATGTTCCGACCGGCAGGTTTGAAAGCGATCTGATCCGCGATACAAATCAGCGGTATTTCAGCAGGGAATCAAACGAACTGCTTGGCAATTTCATGTTCGTAAATTATCCCAGAGAAGCCGCCGGGGCGGAACCCAACTGGCCCATCCGCAACTTTGAACGGCTCCCTCTGGATACCCTGTATGAATGCAGTGAGAGGGGCGGCTTCGAAACGGTTCTTGCCTGGCTGCGTCAGGCGAGGTGTGACGCACGGCTGGCAGAAAACTCGGAAGCCATGAACCATCCTGAGGATTATCAGTTGACAAAGGATTCCCTGATCATCTGTCCCATCAACTACAATGCGCATCACCGCGCGCTTAGGTACTGCACATACCGCCGTGTCGGCGATATTGCGCTGGTTCTCTGCGCCCTGTTTGCCCATGAAAAAGGGCGCTATCTCACCGGCAGAATCCCGAGAAAAACGCTTGAACTCTGGGGCGTCAAAGACGACGCGGCCATAGACGCCGCGCTGGAAAACACCGAACACAAATACCCCGCAACGCTTTCAAAGCACGTCCGCATGCGCGGTCGGAAAACCGTGATCTCAACCTACAGGTCCATGGGGCCGCTGCGCGAGCTTACGGAGGACATATCCGATGCGCGGGTGGTATCCCTTTCCGGACGGGACAATCCGAACGGGGCGGTCAGCCTTTTCTTCCCAGGTGTGGCAGATCTTCTGTATGAGAAGATCGGCGGAGCCTTCTACGCCATCCTCATCGCTCCGCACTGCGCTGTCATACACAGCGCCAATCAGACCAATGTCCGAAAACTCCTCGGTTCCCTTAAGGAAAACAATGCCATAAACAACTGGCCGGAAGACGTTTTGAGTACGCATGTATTCAGGTTCGACGGCCACAGGCTTGAGATTGTGAGGAGATAGCATGCGCATCATTCTGGATTTCAGAAAAAGGGCGATCCTGATTCCCAGGGAGGTTATAGAAGCCATCGGTTCAAAGACTGATTTCGGGTTCCTGTATGACACGGACTATACTCAGATTCTGATTACGCTGGACAATCCTGCGGTGCCGGTGCGGCTCAGAAGGGTCGGTCGCAAACCCAGGCACAGAAGCAACACGGCGGCCTGGAACGTAGCAGAACAGTGTTTTGAAATGAAGATGGGCGTGGCGGCATTTGCGCTGCATGCAAACATCGGGTTGGAGCCGGGATGCCGGACCCACTTTTCCGTCAGCGGTGAAACCGTCGCTGATAACGCTGCAGTATTCGCAATTGATGATGCGGCGGAAATACTGGAAGACCGGGATCTGGCCGGCTATAAGGTCGTCCCTCCCTCTATGTTCCGCCTCGTCCATCCCCACCAGCCCCATGGCGCATTTTTTCGGAGGTGATTAAGCTGCTGAGCAAAGAAACGTTTTGCAAGGCTCTGAGAATGATACAGAGCCAGGAAGAAACAGACTGCGTCTTTTCCGACGCGCTACATCTTGTTGGAGACGGCACATTCCTGTATGGCGTAGGCAACCGGTATCGACAGGCGGCACTGCTTGTTCTGGCCAATGCCGTCGGCGATCGGTACGATTACATCAGCTGGTGGCTGTACGAAGGCGCGCCGGATTACGAGGTATCCGATGATACCCACACATGGCATTTGAAAGAACCGGAAGACCTGTACGATTATATCATCAATTACTCCGGGAACGCCGACGGCGAAACCGCGGAGAATGAATAGGAGGATTTCCAATGGAGAAGAACAATGCTGTCAACCGGGAACCGAACACGCCCCGCCCGCTGTCCCTTGAAGAAGCGGTCGCCATGGCGCCGCCCACCGCACCGTCTCCCTTCATCGCGTCGACCGCTGCCATCGCCTGGGGCGCAGTGCGCTCCGGACAGTCGGTCTGGGAATTCCTGATCGGCATGACGAAGGAGTTTGAAGAGAAGCTGCAGGCAAGCTACGAAGCATGGAAGGCCGAGCATGCCTGGTATCCGGTCGGCGCGAAGCATGCCGATCGTGTCGATGTCCCTGCTACGCCTGCTGCGATTGCTCCTGTGACCTGCGCGGCACACGAAACGGATTCAACTGACCTCAAAGAGGATCTGAGCACTGCGATTCTCAAGGCCTCCCCGATCGAAGCCGTCACAAACGTGACCGAAGATGCCACGGAAACCGCTGCGCCTTCTGATGAGAGCAGTGCCGTTTCCGCTGACAACGAAACCGTCCGGAAAGAGAAGCAGGATAAGAAAGCATTGCGCAAGCCCAGCGTTGATAAGGCAGAGCGCTCGGGAGAGCAGGCGAACAACCAGCCTCCAGCGGAGCTGCGCACGATCCTCGAAGGCCTGCCCAAAGAGCCCGATCCCGCCCTCTACAGCACCGTGCTGGAAGGCAGAGACAGGGAAGCTCTGATTGAAGCGGTGAAAGCGATGATCGAAAAGAGGAAGCGGATCCACCGCCCGCGCACCGCACTGATCACATTTCTGAACTGGCTGGAGGGATTGGCATGAGCACAAGGGGATCCTTTATCCTTCGCAGGCACGGTATTGACAAGGAAATGTACATACCATGCGATGCCTACCCGGATTGGGCCGGCAGGGAAGCGGTCAATCTGATCAAGACAACCAATCTGGGCGCTCTTTATGACCTGCTGTATCCCGGCGATGACGGCGCAGATTTCTCAGCCCATGCCTGCGAAGATGCTGTGGGCACCCTGACGCCCTATCAGTACCGGCAAATGGACAATCCGTTTATTCAGGATTCCATCATGTGCGAGCACGCATACGCCATAGACCTTGACGAAAAGAAGCTCGAATACTACATTGGGTGGCAGAAGACGCCCCAGGAATCAAATCGGTACGGCACAGAGCCACAGAAAAGCAGTTCCGGCGAACCGTTCTATCCCTGCCGGCTGGCTGCCGTCTTTTCCTTCGCCTTCATCAGGGCGACCGAAACCGCCGCCATCGTCAGGCTGATGGAAAAGTATAAGCGGGACGCGCCCGGCGACATCGAGGTTTTCGAGGTGCCCGCAGTGGTTCTCAAAGTCTCCGGCGATGCCGAACCCAGGGAGAAAGCGAAGCTGAGCACCGACCGTCAGATCCTCGGCTCCGTCAAGGCGCTGCTCCTTTTCGACCCGCTCGGGCTTGAGATCATCGGCGCGCTCAACGGCCTCTACGCCGCGCCGGAAGACGCGATACGCGATGTCATAAAACGGCTGACCCTCTCTGATTGACCTGCCCATTATACCCCGAACGCCCCGGCTTTTCAAGCGTTCTCTTCTGCGAAAGGCCGGGGCATCCCTGATAACTGTCCGCTAATTCCCGCTCAAAGCCGTTGATTTCCCCGCTATCGTATGGCAATAATACGGTAATCTCATGTTTCTTGAGCGCGGCGAAGCGCCATTCTTTGCATTCGTCGCGCGGTGGAGGTGATTTGAACAATGCAGCCAACAATTGGAAGAGAGGATATTACAACAATGAACCTGCCTCTCACGGGTCTCACCGGCCGGCCGTTTACGCTCGTTGCTGCGGAGCATATACTCGGCGCAGAGATTGCGCTTACCCGTTTTGCGCATACCGACAGTAACACCCCTATTTGTCCTGATGAGAGCATACTGAGCCGGGAAGCGCATTACAGCGCGATGCTGGACGGAGCCGTCAAGGAAGCGGACAGCCTGTTCGAAGCCGTTTCCTATGCGTTGACGCGTTCACATAGAGCAATGGATCAGATCCTTCTGTTCGATGTGGCGCACC
>JAFUBF010000113.1 GCA_017460325.1 Clostridia bacterium
AAGGACTGTTCCAATTGAAAAGCGTCATCTGCCTTTGGCAGATGACGCTCTGAATTAACGGAGAACCCCATACGGTGTGCAGGGCCGGAGAACCACGGCTGTTCTGGGCGGCAGATACATCAGGGTACCATCCCCGTACTGGTCGTCGTGACACCAGCGATGATAGATGACATTCGTGTCGATGTTTTCAAACCCGCCGTATTCCGCCGAATCCGTGGAAAGAATGACCCGATAATCCGAATTTTCCGGAAGCGGGACAAACAGCGGATTCTGCGCGTTGCTGGGATGGAAATTGAAGGCAAACACACAGCCCATCCGTTCAAAGATCAGCAGCTGATCCTGTTCGTGCTGCTTGAGGCACTGAGCCATCCCCCCTTCAAGCACCCGGAACTGGCGGATGATACGGATCATTGCCTTATCAAAATCACCCAGGTACAGGAACTTCAGTTCCGGATTGTCCGCCAGCGACCACTGACGCCTGGCATGGGCATAGGACCAGCCGTTCCCCTCCCGCGGGAAGTCAATCCATTCCGGATGGCCGAATTCATTTCCCATGAAATTCAGATAGCCGTCGCCGCCGGCACCGATGGTCACCAGCCGAATCATCTTATGAAGGGCAATGGCGCGGTCGATAATAAAGTTCGGATTTGCCCTGTCCATGGCATAGTACATTTCCTTGTCTGCCAGACGGAACATGATGGTCTTGTCACCCACAAGCGCCTGGTCATGACTCTCGGCATATCCGATTACATGTTCCTCCGGCCGGCGGGCAATCAGCTCCCAGTACAGCTGACCCATGGACCAGTCGCCATCCTGCTTTTCCTTGATGGTTTTAATGTAATAATCCGGAATGCCCATGCTGAGCCGGTAGTTAAACCCGATGCCGCCGTCCTGAATCGGCAGGCACATACCCGGCATGGCGCTCATATCCTCGGCAATACAGACCGCATGCGGGTTGATCTCGTGGATCAGGCTGGTGGCCAGCTGCAGATACGTTACGGCTTCGATGTCGGTATTCATGGAGAAATACTGAGCGGGACTCATAAATGCCGTGCCGAGGCCATGATCCAGATAGATCATGCTGGTAACACCGTCGAAGCGGAATCCGTCAAAATGGAAACTCTCCATCCAGTAGCGGATATTTGAAAGCAGGTAGTGGACAACGCCATTCTTTCCGTAATCAAAAACGCGGGAATCCCAGGCCGGATGATATCCGGCAGGTCCGTCTTTGAAGAACTGATCATCCCTGCCATCAAATCCGTTAATGCCCTCTGCTGTGTTCTTTACCGCATGGGAATGGACCAGATCCAGAAGAACGCTGATTCCAAGACGATGGGCCGTATTAATCAGTTCGCGCAGATCATCCGGCGTGCCGAAACGGGAACTGGGGGCAAAGAAATTGGAAACCTGATACCCGAAGCTCCCATAGTACGGATGCTCCATAATGGCCATGAGCTGAACGGTATTGTATCCGTCGGCCTTGACCCTGGGGAGAACCTTTGCCGCAAATTCACGGTACGGTCCTCCGCGCTCCTCCTCGACGGCCATGCCCACATGTGCCTCATAGATAATCGGCGGATTGTTGGAAAGACTGGAAAAATCCCTGTCCGTCCACTCAAAAGGCTTCTCCGGATTCCAGATCGTGGCGGCAAAATTGTGGTTGTCCCCTTCCGTTACGTAACCGGCATACAGCGGAATGCGGTCCTCCGTTCCGCGTGCACTGGTGACAACGACCTTCACATTTGAATTGTGGGGCAGCGCATCCGCACCTTCCAGCTCGATTTCCCAGTTTCCGTTTCCAATGGACTGCATGGGATGGCTTGTCCGGTTCCAGCCGTTAAAGTCGCCGGTCAGATGCATTTCCGTGGCACCGGGCGCCCATTCCCTGTAGACCCAGCCCGTCTGGGTACGGTGGAATCCGAAGTACTGTGCGCCGGCAGCAAAGTCCCACAGACTTCCATCGCCACCCCCCAGCAGTTCGTTCCTTCGATCGTAGTAATGGTTGAGTCGGAAGTACAAATCTCCCGAATACGGGACCAGTTCCGGGTTCATCTGGATAATTCTCAAGGCTTCTGACATTTCCATTTCCTCCTAATGATGATGATGGGCATATGCCCGGAAATACCGTTTTATTCAGATCTGGTAACGGAACAGAATCTCTCCCTTCGGGGGCACTGTCTTATTTTCCATGGAAACTGACACTGAGATTTTCTGCGGTAGTAAACTGCATCAGCCGCGCATATCCCTCTGAACGCTCAAAATGGGTTGCTCCGATCTGCCAGAGCGAGAAGGCGGCAAAGTTCCCCAGAATCTGCCATAAGACTTTTTCACCTGCATCTTCTGCCGGCGATGTCGTCGTCCAGATGACCAGTGCCACAATGCTGACCATGAGCAGGCCGATCATCCGTGCGTACCGCCCTTCAAGAAACCGGAGGACCTGATCCCGCTCGTCCCGGTAATGCATGCGCAGACATTCACTGAAGGTATTCTGAAGCGATTCAGAGACATTTTCACCGCAGTGGACATTCAGCCGGAGAGGCGCCGTTGTCCTTGATGTACGGAGAAGATGGTCGATGGCGTCGGTCACTTTCTGATTGACTTCCAGATGCGGCATCAGTACAACGGGATCAAACAGTTCCGAACGCTTTAAAATCCGAATATCCAACGTGATGGGGGTGTTGCGGAGAATTTTCTTCCAGGCCCGGTCTGCCCGGTTTGTCTCATAAAGCGTGATGGTGGACACGAGCATCAGGAGTAAGCTGACATCCAGGGCATCTTCCAGCTCTTCTCCGAAGAAGGTCATGAACGCGTAAATACAGGTCAGAATCAAAACGAGGAAGAATCCCCTTTCCCGGAGCCACGCGTTCTTTGCCGAAAAATAGATGATCAGGCCCGTGACCAGTCCGATACTCGGTCGTATCAGGATATCCGGGCGTCGCATTGACGCGAGGAAATCTCCCCGGCTAAACAGAACCAGAACCGATACGATAATATTGAACAGGACCAGGATGGACACGATCAGGCCCAGACGCTTCAGATGCTTCTGATAAAACATGGCGTTCCTCTTCTCCTGGATTCAGAGCCGAATTCCGAACCGTGACTGGATTTCTTCAGGGATTCTCACGCATACGGAATTCAGGATCCTCATCCATCATTTCCAACATGATCTGGGCAAACCTCGGGTCAAACTGAGTCCCCATTCCGTTGGTCAGTTCCTTTCGCACCTGTTCCTGCGTAAGCGGATCCCGGTAACTCCGGGCACTGGTCATGGCATCATAGGCATCTGCCACTGCAATGATCCGGGCTTCTTCGGGAATGTCCGTTCCCGCCAGCCCGTCCGGATATCCGCTCCCGTCGAAGCGCTCATGATGCCATCTGGCGCCCCGTTCCAGTTTCGGCATCCCGTCAATCTCACCCAGGATATCCGCGCCGAAAATCGTGTGCGCCTTGATTTCGTCATATTCCTCTTCCGTCAGCGGCCCGGGCTTGTTGAAGATGTCCTCGGAGATATTGATCTTTCCGATGTCGTGCAGAAGAGCGACCATATAGATATCATCCTGCTGTCCGATGTTATAACCGGCTCTTCTGGCAATTTCTCTTGCATACTCAGCGACTCTGGGTGAGTGGTCGTTACTGGACCGGTCTTTTCCGTCAATGATTTTCGCCAGGGTATAAAGGACTTTGAGGGACATCCGTTCGTTATCCCTGGTTTTCCGCTCCACAGCTTCCGTCAGATTTCTCTGAAGCTGCAGAACCTCCAGAATCCGGCGGACACGAAGCGCGAAAATTTCAGGGCTTGATTTCCTGATGCAGTCCGCGGCACCCAGCTCAAGACAGTGCAGTTCCGAAGTGCTGTCATTATCATCAATCAGGAAAACCACCGGCAGCTGTTTTGTCTTTCTGTCTTTGCGAAGCCGGGTCAGAACATCAAACCCATTCATTTCCGGCATGTTGGCCTCCAGCAGAATCAGCCGGGGCGGGTTCTCCTTTACCATATCAAGAAGTTCCTGGCCGGACCGGAACACAGAGACATGTACATTCTGCTGCTCCAGTGCCCTGCTGAGCGCCTTTGCCAGCTCTGCATCGTCATCCGTCAGCGCGATCCAGTCAGAGAAGGCTCCCGGATGTACCTCTGCCTGTTCCTGACTCTTCAGCCGGACCTCGCTGTACTCATAGACGACCTTCGTTTTCTTCGAGTGCTCCTGCTCATACCATTTACGGACAAGCCGGCTGACCACCCGTTCGATATCGTACTCCCTTATTTCCGGCAGCAGGAGAAACAGCTGACTGTCCCCGCATTCCATCATGACATCACTGTTCCGAAGAGACAGCTGCAGCATGTTACGGAACTGCATCATCGTTTCCGTATGTTCAACACTCGTAACCTCTTCAAGAAAGGTAATGGTGAAAAGAACCTGATACGCCATGCTGTGGTAACGGTCCATGTACCGGATCATATACCGATAGATACTGCCGAATACTTCCCTGCCCATCCACAGTGCATTGGGCGACTGATCCTTCTCCTCAAGAATGGTCGTAACCGTTTTCAGATTGATCTGACCGTCGTCCGTCTGATCAAGATCTTCCGTATACAGCCGATATCCGTGTTTTCCGTTCTGCTTGACAAAATACAGTGCCTGATCGGCCATGTGAAAAAGACTGGTGTAATCCCTTCCGTATTCCGGAACGGATACCGCACCGATTGACACACCCAGCGGAATGGGCATCTGGCCGCCAATGATTTCCAGGGCACCCAGATGAAACTGTTCACTCAGGGAATGAACCATCGACTCAAGTTCATCCTTATCCGTCATGTTTTTGCCGAAATAGATAAACTCATCTCCGCCGATCCGTCCGCAGACATCGCCCGGCCGGCTGTGCTGTTTCAGAAGCTCTGCAAACAGAACCAGAACCTGATCCCCCACCTCATGTCCGTAAATATCATTGACTGCCTTGAAGGAATCAAGGTCGGTGATGCAGAGAAAACCGCTTTCCGTAAGACAGAGGTTCTTCATGGCCGCTTCAACAGCGGCTCTGTTCAGGATTCCGGTCATTTTATCCGTTTCCGCATCGTGCTCATACTGGGTAATGCGGTGATGAATGTCCAATGCCCTCTGGACACGGTTCAGCAGCACATCCGGTGAAAAAGGCTTTCGGATGAAGTCCATCGCACCGGACTCGAGTCCCTTGATTTCCGCGCCGTCGGATTCATCCCAGGAGAGGAAAATGACCGGAACCTCTCTGTCCTGCGGCAACTGTTCCTTCAGTCTCCTGAAGGTTTCAAGCCCGTCCATCCCGGGCATATATATATCCAGCAGAATCAGATCCGGACAGCCGTATGCTCTGACATACTCAAGAAGCTCCGCACCGGAATTCAGAGCTGTCACCCGTTTGCCGGCTTTGCTCAGAAAACTGCCTGCCAGTTTAAGACTTATGGTATCATCGTCGACAATAATAATCCAATCTTCCATTCTTTCTTCCTCATCAAATCCAAGGGCGGGAGGAATTCCCGGATACGTGACTGAAAATGATGTTCAGTTGCAGCATAATTCAATGAGTCCGGGCCGCATCCGGCGCCGAAAGTCCCGGCGGGTCTCCATGTCATCGCACACACAGTGGCTATTATGCTCCAGTCCATTATACCCATTCAATTCGTACCTGTAAAGCGTACAGACAAAATAAAAAGAGGTTTCGCAGGAAACCTCTTTGAAGTGCGGAAAACAGGACTTGAACCTGCATGAAATTGCTTTCACTAGAACCTGAATCTAGCGCGTCTGCCAATTCCGCCATTTCCGCGTAACATATGGTGGGCAGGGATGGATTCGAACCATCGAAGGCGGAGCCGGCAGATTTACAGTCTGCTCCCTTTGGCCACTCGGGAACCTACCCACATTTTTGACGACGTCGGGATTGTAACATAACCCCGCCTGTGTGTCAACCCCCAATTTTTTCCTTTTTTCGCAGACAGACGATTTTCCCCCGGGAAGTCCTCTGTGGACCGGACAATTCAGTCAGGTCACAATCGGCAAGTCATCCAACGAGTCATCTCCGTCGCCGGTACAGTCTCCCCCGGATTGGAAAACATCCCTTCCTGTCAGGAGGGATGGAATTCACCGAGCTGACCGGCTGCCGAATCCGGGTCACCTCTTTTTGTATCCGGCTGATCAAATACCGCGGTCATTACGGTCAGATCAATGGTCAGGGTCCCGACAGGCATCTGTTCCATTTCCCGGATCTCGATCGCAGAAAGATCCTGATTCAGCGGCGTCATACGCAGAATATCCGCCCACAGTCCGGGCTCGATTGCCCGGACGTAATGCACCCGTTTTGTCCTGAGGAGGCGCATCTTCTCCTGCATCCGGACATCCGCCCGACTGTCTCCGCCTTTCAGGTGCCGGGCT
>JAFUBF010000114.1 GCA_017460325.1 Clostridia bacterium
CGGAGTTCATTCAGGCCCTGCTGTTTACGGGCAGGTATGCCATTCTGTTTATTATCCTGACCAACGTTCTGGCCCTGGCTCTGGCGGTGGCCCTGAACAAAAAGTTCAAACTGGCCAATTTCCTGCGGGGCATCTATTTCCTGCCCTATATCATGAGCATGACCATCGTGGGCTTCATCTGGAAATTCATTTTCACCCAGGGTTTTGAGCAGTTCTACGCCCTGACCGGATGGGGCGTATGGAACCTGAGCTGGCTGGGCAACGGCAATCTGGCGTTTTATTCCATCGTGATTGTCGGCGTCTGGCAGAGCCTGGGATTCTACATCGTGCTGTATATCGCCGGTCTGCAGGCCATCTCGCCGGATGTACTGGAGGCAGCGGCCATTGACGGGGCAACCGGTGTCCAGAGCTTTTTCCGCGTCGTTCTGCCGCTTCTGGGACCGTCCATTACCACCTGTATGTTCATGTCCCTGACCAACAGCCTGAAGGTCTTTGACATCATCCTGGCCCTGACCAAGGGCGGCCCCGGCGGGGCCACGTACAGCGCCACCCTGGATATCTACCGGGAGGCGTTCCAGAACAACAATTACGGGTACGGCTCCGCCAAGGCCCTGGTGTTCTTTGTGATTGTCCTGATCCTGACGCAGGTTGTGCTGCGGATCTTTGAGAGCAGGGAGGTGGAGCAGTAATGGTCACCGGAAGCAAGACAGGCGCCCGGATCAGGCACGCGATCTTTCTTGTCTGCATTCTCCTGCTGGCTGCCATTTACATCTATCCGGATTTCCTGATGGTCAGTAACTCCTTCAAGCCCTTCAAGGAGATCCTGACTAACGTTCTGGCGCTGCCCACGCGCATGCGGTTTGACAACTATACATACGTGATTGAGAAGATGGACTATTTCCGTCTGTTCCTCAACAACCTGGTGATTACCCTGATCGGCATCGCCGGGATCGTGATCTTTTCCTCCATGGCGGCCTATATCCTGGACCGCAAGAAGACACCGGTGACAAAGGCCCTGCATACCTTTATCATCACGCCCATGCTCATTCCCTTCCAGACGATCATGATCACGCTGCTCAAGTTCATGAACATCATCCACCTGGACGGGACCACCTGGGGTCTGGGCATCCAGTACTGGGGATTCGGCGCCCCCATGGCCACCTTCATCTACTACAATTTCATGAAGTCCATTCCCCTGGAACTGGACGAGAGCGCCCTGATTGACGGGGCCACCACCGGCCAGACCTACCGCAGCATCATTTTCCCGCTGCTGAGGACGGTAACGGCCACCGTGGTGGTACTGGATGTCATGTGGATCTGGAACGACTTCCTGCTGCCCCTGCTGATGGTCAACAGCTCCACGGCCAGCCGGACACTGGTTCTGGCGGCATACAACTTCGTCGGCGCCCTCAACACCAAGTGGCACTATGCCCTGGCGGCCATGGTGCTGGCCATCTTCCCCAGCGTCATCTGCTTTGTTCTGCTGCAGCAGTACATCGTGGACGGCGTGGTGGCAGGAGCGGTCAAGGGATAAAGTCTGCACCGGTTTTCCAAATCAGGTTCCCCGGCAGTCATACGGTGTCGAAAGCCAAAGCAGTACCAGACCGGGCAAAGTCCGCACCGGTTTATCCAATCATGCCCCATATCACTGCGGTGCCGAACGCCAAAGCAGCACTGGTGACAGGGCAAATTCTGCATCGGTTTGCCAATCGTGTTCCATATCAATCTACGGTGCCGAACGTCAAAGCAGCATTAAGGGAGGAAAGGTTACCTTATGAAATTTACAAACGGATACTGGCTCACCAAACCCGAGTATGAAATGAATTATGCCATTGAGAGCTATTCAGCCCGAACCACGGATCAGTCACTGACCATCATCTGTCCCTGCGTACCGGTTTCCGGCCGAGGCGATATCATGAACCACCCGACCCTGACCGTCACGTTTTCAAGCCCCATGGAGGACATCATCCGGGTCACGGTGGAACACTTCAGAGGTGCCCGGAACCGGGAGCCGGACCTGTTCCTGAACACGGAAAAGACCCATCCGGAGATCACGGAGGGACCGGAGGGATGGACCTTCCGCTCCGGCAGGGCCTCGGTCCGTATCTCAAATGCCTCCCGGGGCTGGCGTGTGGCCTTTTACTACGGGGATGTGCTGCTCACCTCCTCGGAGTATCACGGGATGGCCAGTGCGTACCATAAGGAGAGCGGCCGGAATTACATGATGGATTCCCTGATGCTGGCCCCCGGGGAATGCGTCTACGGTCTGGGGGAGCGGTTTACGGCCTATGTCAAGAACGGACAGACAGTGGATATCTGGAACGGCGACGGCGGCACGGCCTCCGAGCTGGCCTATAAGAACGTGCCGTTCTATACCACCAGCCGCAATTACGGTGTGCTGGTGGAGTCCAGTACGGATGTTCGCTTTGAGGTGGCCAGCGAGAAGGTGGAGCGGGTACAGTTCAGCCTGGAGGGTCAGCGCCTGACCTATGACCTGATCGCCGCCGGGGATCCCAAGGGCGTCATCCGCAGGTATACCGCCCTGACCGGACGGCCTGCGCTGCCCCCGGCCTGGAGCTTTGGCCTGTGGCTGTCCACCAGCTTTACCACCAGCTATGATGAAAAGACGGTGACCTCGTTTGTGGACGGAATGGCCAGGCATGACATTCCGCTGAGCGTTTTCCACTTTGACTGCTTCTGGATGAAGGAAAACCACCTGACGGACCTCGCCTGGGATCCGGAGGTGTTCCCGGATCCCGCCGGCTTCCTCCGCAAGCTCAAAGACCGGGGCCTGCACATCTGCTGCTGGATCAACCCGTACATTGCCCAGGCAAGCGCCCTGTTTGATGAGGGCGTGGAGAAGGGGTATTTCCTTCACAAAGAGAACGGGGATGTCTGGCAGACGGATCTGTGGCAGCCGGGAACCGCGATCCTGGATGTCACCAATCCCGAGGCACGGAAATGGTTCACCGACCATCTGCGCGCTGTGCACGCCATGGGCGTGGACGCCTTCAAGACGGATTTCGGCGAGCGCATTCCGGTGCGGGGCATTCGCTACTTTGACGGAAGCGATCCCCTGGCGATGCACAACCGGTATACCTATCTGTATAACCGGATGGTCTTTGAAACCCTGGAGGAGCTGCAGGGGAAGGGGAATGCGGTCGTCTTTGCCCGCTCTGCCACCATTGGCGGGCAGCAGTTCCCGGTGCACTGGAACGGAGACAGCAGCGCCAGCTATATTTCCATGGCGGAAACCCTCCGCTCCGGCCTGTCCATTGCCCACTCGGGCTTTGCGTTCTGGAGCCACGACATTGCGGGCTTTGAACAGACGGCCAGCGCGGATGTGTACAAGCGCTGGGCGGCCTTCGGCCTGCTGAGCAGCCACAGCCGCCTGCACGGCTCCCAGAGCTACCGGGTACCGTGGCTCTTCGACGAGGAGAGCTGCCGGGTGGTGGAAGTCTTCACCAAACTCAAGAACCGCCTGATGCCCTACCTGTATTCGCTGGCCTGTGAGGCCCACCGGACCGGCATCCCGGTGCTGCGTCCCATGCTTTTTGAGTTCCCGGAGGATCCCGGGGCAAGGACGACGGACATGCAGTACATGCTGGGCAACGGGCTGCTGGTGGCGCCTGTTTTCCGCGCGGACGGCGGCGTCGAGTACTACCTCCCGGAGGGAAAATGGACGAAATGGTTTTCCGGCGAGGCCGTCTGCGGCGGCGGATGGCGGAAAGAGACCCATGACTTCCTGTCCCTGCCGCTCCTGGTCCGGGAAAACACGGTGATTCCGGTGGGGGCCGTTGATACCCGTCCGGATTACGATTACACGGACGGGGTCGAGCTCCATGTGTTTGAGCCGGCGGAGGGGGAACTGTCTGTCACCCTGCCCGATCTCCGGGGCAATCCGGCGGCCACCTATATCCTCACGACAAATGCAGGCAATGTCACCTGCAAAACGGACTCCACGAAACCCTTCACGATCACGGTGCACCGGCACGGGACAAGGTAACCCAAAGAGACGGCCAGTGGCCGTCTCTTATTTTGAACCGGGCACAGCTGAGGCGGCACGGTGCAAAGGACCGGGCACCTGGAGGGATGTCAAAGAACTTGCGAACCGGCTTTATTTGGTGTATTATGGCGGGGAAATGAACAGCAAAGCGATAAAGGACCGGGCTCCGGGATCTCGTCCGGACAGGCAATGGGCTCGGTAAGCGGACAGTTCCGTATAAGACGGAACCGGATCACAGGACAGGGTTCTTTGTGCAGAAGAAAGTTCCGGCAGGATATGCAGGAAAGTGGGATAATATGGAAAACAGTTTGTTTTCGGCGCGTCTGTACCGGGATAATCCGGATCGCACGGCCATCATCGGCAACGGGTCCAGCTGTACCTACGGGGACATGCATAAGGGCATTCTCGGGCTTTCTCAAAAGCTCCGGGAAATGGGCGTTGAAAAGGGAACAAAGGTCGCCCTGTGGGGCTATAACTCTGCGAACTGGCTGATTGCCTTTTTCGCCATCGCCCGGGCAGGCGGGATTGCCTTACTGGTGAATTACAGCCTGAGCTGCGATGATGCCGCTGTGCTGCTGCGGATGACGGATACCACCTTCCTGCTGTGCGGGGATAACGGGTCGACGAAGAAAAATCCCAATACCATGAGTGAACTGGCGTCCCTTGTGGGTATTCCGGAGAGCCATTGTCTTGATATCCGTTCTGCCTCAATGAGAATCTTGCGGAAACGTTTTGCGATGCGGCCGTGCCGGATGTGCCGGATCGTTCCGACCCGGAGAGTCCCTCTCTGGTCATCTTTACCTCCGGTACCACTTCCCGGCCGAAAGCGGTGCAGATCTCCCAGAAGGCACTGACCTTTGACATTGATGCCTACAATGGGATCGCCGACGGGCATGCAGGTCTCAGTATCTGTGTTTCTGTACCGCTGTTTCATATTCTTGGCCTAATGATGGCCTATGCCTATCTGAGCCGCGGCGCCACCGTGTGCCTGCCGGTTGATTACAAGGCGGACACCCTGATCCGGGAGATTGGGACCCACCGGATTTCCGATATGGCGGCGGTGGGGGCGATTTATCTGGAGCTGGCGGATGCAGAGAAATTCGGGGAAAGCGTGGCCCCACATCTGCGCCTTTGCATCATCGCGGGCGGCATGTCCACCCCGGTGCAGATGATGCGTCTGGAGCTGGACTATTCCAATGCCACGTTCCTCAACATGTATGGCCAGACGGAGGCGGCGCCCCTGACCCTGGTGAGCCCCAACGACATGGTGGAAAAGCGGGCGCAGACGGTGGGGAAGGCCATACCGGGACTGGATATCCGCATTTCCGATGGCAGGGGAAATTTCCTGCCGGAGGGGGAAATCGGCGAGGTCGTTGCCCGGGGACCCAATCTGATGCTCGGGTACTACGGGTTACCCAGAGATAAGCAGTCTGTGGATGAGGATGGCTGGCTGCATACCGGTGATCAGGGCTATTTCGATGCGGACCGGTATCTGCATCTTTCCGGACGGATAAAGGATATCATCATCCGGGGCGGCGAAAACATCTCCCCTTCGGAGATCGAGAGTGCACTGAATCAGATCGCGAATATCCGGGAGGCCAAGGTCATGGGGGCGCCTCATCCCATTTACGGCGAGAGCGTAGAGGCCTGCATCACCATGAGGGACGGCGGGGTGAGCTTTGACGAGGGTGCGCTGAAGACCCTGCTTCGGTCCAAAATCGCACGGTTCAAGATTCCCTCCCACATCTTCCTGTACGACAGTTTTCCCCTGAACGTGAACGGAAAGCTGGATCAGCGCACCCTCCGCACGAACATGCTGAACCGCCTGCGGCGGCTTGAGGTGGACGAGGAGCTGGCCGGAGGCGTGACGGTATTCGATCTGGTGGTCCAGAACAGCCGATATGCCATTGTGCCGGTTTCCGGCATGGCCGCCGAACTGGCAGAGGCAGTGGGTTTCAGCCAGCGGCGCATCAGATCGATTTGCCTGGCAGTGGAGGAGATGCTCGTCGAGCGCATCACGGATGCGTATTCCGCCTCCGGAAAGATCCGGGTCAGGTTCACCCTGATGCCGGAATGGCTGCGCATTGCCTTCAGCGACAGAGGCGCGGAATACTTCATCGACAAGCGGCGGGATACGTCCATGAGTGCAAAGATGATCCTGAAAACCGTCGACAACTTCCATACCGATTATCCGGAGGGCAAGCCTGTCTACTGCATGGACTTCCTGTATGAGAGAGATTTCAGCATTCAGAATTTCCTGGTGCAGAGCAGGGAAGAGGAGTAGGAAAGCTGACCCTTGCTGCGCTTCCCTGGCAAAGGGCTCACCGGGCCTCCGGGGTGATCCGGTCCGTCCTTACGGAAACTCTCCAAGTCCTGCAGGGGAAACCCGGAAGCCGGTCTGTGTCACGTCCGGCAATGGGCAGCGGTGCTGAGAGACTGGAGCCCAAAAAGTGAAAAGCGGCAGCCCCTCCTGAGCCGGATTCTAAAGGATCAGGAGGGGCTGAAACGGTGTCCCCTGTGGTGCTTCCGAGGAGGGACTTTTTCGCACTTTCTGTTCATATCCGCCGGACAATGATCTGACTCCGGTGTACATTCCGGAAGGACAGGGACAGGATTGAGGCCTATTCCTGAAGAAGATCATCCGGGGTAGGATACCTTGGATCTCTTTCCATTACGGTATACGTATATGTCGGGCCCGACAGGACTCAAACGTCAGAAAATATCCGGGCAGGAAAACGATCGAATGGCTGAGGAAAAATGCAAACAAGTTTCACTCGCCCCATAGTCGATTTTGGGATCGCGAAGTTGCGCAGGAGATGTGCCCGCTTACGATTGCGGATCTCTACACGGGAGAAGTGCTGCGTAATCTGAGGCGAAGCTTTGCTAAGCGGCGGAACCGCGAGAAAATAGAAGGGGAAATGACAAAAATGAGAAAATACAGAGTACGTCCGTCCTGTCCCTACTGCGGAGAGGAACATTGCTACCGGAATGTAATTCTTTCTGATGAGGAGCAGGAGACGTTGGACAACTATTATATCAGCAGAGCAGAGGAGCGTAAACGTCGGACATCAATTGGGAATTTGTTGAAAGACATTGAGAATAAACCGTTGGTGATTACAAGGCAGTTCAAATGCGGAATGTGTCAACAGGAGTTTGAGGAGACCATTGTGATTCTTCGTGAAGATGAGGTTGGTTTTAGAAGCCCGGATATGATACCGATGGGAATATATCCAGTGTGAATGTCACAGAATTCGGTCGGGTAACCGTTAACGGATATAAGGAAGAAAACGCGTAGAAGACCATTGTGGTCTTCTACGCGTTACACAGGATAAATTCAGTAATCGGATATCAAAAAACAACATCAGATTGGGGAGAAAGAACAGTATCCGGTCAGATATACGGTAAGCATAAAAAAGGGATATTCCCTGTAACAGCAAACAGTTCTTCCCGTTCCTGCTTTCTGCCAATCATGCATGTCCTCCTCGCTATTTCCCCTGTAACGGTTAAAAAAGTTCGTTCCGGGGAATTAAGCGAACTCAGGATGTCCTATGGAAGAGATGGAGTCGATCGCTATTTCCCCGGAATCAGAAAAAGCACGTTTAGCGGGGAATTGACACGGTTTTCTCCCGGAATCAGGCCTGAGTTCCCGGATCGCGGATTCTGCGTGGCCTGTTTTTAGCACCTTATATGGAGCAGGTATCGTTAACGCTTGTGGCTTTCTTCGGGGATTTCCGGGCCTCCGCTGCGCATGAGGTAAGACGTTCGGCAAGTGCTTTGATTTTTCCGGTTACGGCAGAATGGTCAAGACCGAAAGCACTGAGGATCTGCTTTTGAACCCGTGTCAATGGGGTGCGCTGGCTGTATCTGCCATTCGCATACCGGACGACTGAGATCTTTTCCAGTTCGTCTATGGCCTCCGCTACTTCAGGCAACGGAACCGCTGTTTTTGTTTTCTCCGCTTCCTGCTGCAGCGTAAGATAGATGGACTGACGGATGATCATCCCCAGAAAGATGATAAAGCCTTTCTCTTTCGGCCGGTTTCTGTAATCTGACCGGAGAGATGAATCCCCCAGGAAGGCCTTACTCGCTGCATTCAGCCTGCCGCCGAATGCCAAACGTCTGTATGTCGTCAGTGCGGTTTCTGCATCTGTTTCTTCCGTTGTAATCAGTGCAGAATAACCCGTCAGGCGTAATTCGTGGGACATTTCCCCGTTATTTCTGCACCAGCTTTCTATGGTTCGTTCTGCTCCTTCCCGTTGCCGCTGTTTTCTTCACTGTACCTGATGGTAAAAAAGGTTTTCATACACGGCGAAATGCAGAGATCTGCATCTGCCTGGGTTTGTCTGATTTTCGTCAGGTCTTTTCCCCAGAAGTTCATATTTCCGAAGAAAGCGTCCTGCTCTGCGGCGATCCTGCCCGGGAAATAATAGATATGGACAAACCGTTTCTTTCCCAGGATCGTCTCACTGACCGTTGTACCGTATACACGGTACCTGGGAATATACCGATCCGGGTCGTTTTCGAAAGTGTAGAGCGCTTTCATAACGGTGTCAGAAATAATCGATTATCGCCCTTTGCCGGGATGATACAGGCAAGACCGTGCTGATCCAGACAGGCAATTTGCTCTTTTGAAATGCATCCCCGGTCCAGAACAGCGCCGACCATGTCCTGCATTCCCGTGAACCGGTTTGCCATGAAGGCGTACTCAGACGGAGCATCGACAGGCCCTCCATACATGTCGTACAGGATCGGGAGTCCGTTGTCCCCGTCTACGGCCAGCATCATGTTGGGGGCACTTTGTCCACCCGGACTTTCAGATGCGCCGGTTCCAATAAGTTCGGTTTCACCGGCCTGACCGGTCGGTTGGGTTCCGTCCGCGAATAAGTAAAACCTGTTCGTGGCACTTTTCCTCCGTCTGGCAGCAGACCATTTCCGCATGAACACGGAGATCCCGTCATCGTCAAGGAAATCCGACAGGTTCAGTGCGGCATCGTCTGCCCGTCCGTCGGTATCAAACAGCGCATGATCATAGGCGTATCTGCTGAAATGGAGCACGGCGTCATCTCCGCAGATCACCAGGTAGGAGGCTAAATCAAGACACCGGTTAATCTCCGTATCAGAGAATTCTGAGGCCAGCAGTTCCCGCAGTTTCAGCCGGCTGACCACGGCGTCAATCATGAGATACGAACCGACTTTCACGCTGTCACTGAAAAATGCCGCGTCCATATCCCGGTTATCTGATGTGGATTCCTCCGGAGAGGAAGCCGTTTCCGCCTCATCGCCCCACCTGTACTCCGGGAAATAGACAGAATAGTTCTCGTTGGGAATCATCTGAGTCGGACGTTTTCCGGTTTCTTTCCAATCCGGCGGAAGCCTGTAATCCAGCCTGCCAATGCATATCCGCTTATTGCTGTTATAGCCCCTGTCCTTCAGATAGATTTTCTGAATGGTCAGATAGACCCTCGAAACCGCATCTGATTCACGGGTCATAAAGGTGATGGAATGCTCCGTGGTGTTCGGCGGCACCGGATATGTCCGTTCCGTTTCCCCGCGTTTGTTTGCCATATGAACCTCCTCAACTCAGTGATC
>JAFUBF010000115.1 GCA_017460325.1 Clostridia bacterium
CATCACCCAGATCGGCAGCCTTCTTAAATGCCTCCTGTGCCTTCTGCATATCATATCCGTTTGGACCAGAACCGAACCAGTAGCCAATACCTTCTTCGATTGCATTATCCGCATCTGCGTTTCCTTCGGAAAATGCGCAGACGCTTCCCATGATAAAGACGATAATCATCAGGACTGTCATTATTTTCTTCATGTGTTGTGTCCTCCTTATGGATAATAACTGTATGGAAAATATGTCTGTCAGAAACGAACTGCCTGCCTTCCGGAATTATTCCGCCAACAGGCATTAAACCCGTCTATAAATCTACCATATCAGTTCGAAATTGTCTATCAGGGAAACCCCTGTATATCCTGAAAACAGCTAAAATCAAGGTTTCACGGTATAAAATCAGGGGGATTTATCTGTTCCATCGCTCATTCCTTCACATATGTGCTTTACATGTATTCATCCGAAATACACTCTTCAGCTATTATTTGATCCAAAGGTACGACACGTTCTTTTTATGGTATTTCCGGACTATTCACACTTTCAGATGCGTTCAGGTCTTTTCGTCACTCTCAGAGTGTCGGAATCATTTCAGCCGCATCTTCGCTATCCAGCGGTATTTTCTGGAACTTCTTTCCTTCCAGTGTCGTATCCCCTGCATCACGGATGACAAGCTGTCCATTCTCATTCAGTGCGAATACTGTTGAGCAGTCCTCATGCCTTCGCCCCGTTGCTTTACAGTACACCCTTTTGTTTCCAATTTCTTTAGGATATCCCTGGGAAACCTGTACTGTAAAACTGTGATCGTTACCGCTTCAAGAGTAATTTCATTCACCTTTCTGTCTATGGTCATATAGAAAGGTGCATAGCCTTCAATCTTGTAAACATCATTGATGCTTATACCGTCGCCATACCCCTTAAACTCAAACACATTATGTTCAAGGAAGAAACAGCCAATCTCGTCAGCAAGATGTTGTTCTGGATCTTTCTTTAGTACAACTGCATCCAATCTAGGAGGCTTTTCGCCAAGGATCATTTCCTTGATTGTTTCCATAAAGTCATAATGGTCATCGTACTTCGTTTTCAATGCCGCAACAAGACCCGCATGATAATCTGTCTTGTGTTCTTCAGCCATCCGCGATCGTCTCCTTTTGCAGGCTCTGTAATGGGTTTGCATACCTCAGTCCTACTAAGCCCCGCGCCTCTTAAAGTCAAGGAATAAAGCATTTCCAGTCAGCTGCATGCCTCATCACGTCTTTGCAGCCCTGAGCCTTTATCCCTTCCTGTCCCCGAAACGCGAATCTCCGCAGCCCGTCCTGCCTCCCCTTTTCATCTGTGCCACATCATTCCCTGAATCAGGGGGCGTACCATCCGGAGGACTCCACGGGCGACATCCTCCTCATTTTCCGCCATGTTTCGTCACCTGCCCGCATCCAAAGGAAAAGGGACCCTGTTTCCAGGATCCCTGATCGGTTTCACCTGTCAGACATTTCCCTGTCTGAGGATACGGGCATTACGCCGCCTGCTCTTCGGTCGCATCTTCCCCTTCAGCCGGAGCTTCTTCCTTGGGCTGCTCCTCATAGACGGCCTTCGTTCCGTCCCATTCCAGCTCGACAAAGTCGGATTTGTAGGTTCTGTCCAGCATATCGACGATGGAATAGCGGATCCTGTACTTTCCTTTCGGAAGCGTCATCTCTTCAACGGTGAAGTTCTGGTCGATCTCGAACTCATCGCAGTAGCGCATGTCGCCGGTGGATTCCAGATAATCGCTGTAGACCGGTTTGCACACCACGAGCTTGGCGCCGATCAGATCTGTCATGGGCCAGGTGTTGCGGTCCGCAAGACCCGTGGAGGAGATATAGCCGTCCCATACGCCTGTGGCCGTGTACTTGATCTGATTCTCAACCGGCTCCTCTTCGGGATCCTGCAGCTTGTCATAGTCCAGATTCTTCGGATATTCCGCAAGAATCCGCAGCTTCTTGATCTCGCCCCCCGCCAGTTCGGGAAGCATGACGGACGCCTGCAGCAGCACCGTGTTTCCCTTGACTTCTTTGCTGGTCACGCTCAGCGGCTCGTTGTGGGCAGAGACCCACTTCCCGTCAAAATCCGCCTCAAAGGACAGCTTGTCATCGCTCTGTGCGATATACTTCACGTCCTCGCTCTCGCCCAGTTCATACCAGACCTGGAGCGCCTCATCATAGCGCTGCAGCTCATAGCGGATAAAGGCGCCGCTGTCGATGCCGGACTTGATATGGATGATGTGGTGGGCCCGGTCCTCAGTCACCTCGGTGTCGTACTTGACCGTGTAGAGCTCAGGCTTCAGCTCCGGCGCATCTCCGACCTTTTCCGTGGCCCATGCCGGGGCATCCCACTTCAGGCTGACCGCATCCAGGAAGACCATCTGCCAGGGATTCTTGCAGGTTCTGGCCAGACGATCAAGGTTCCTCGTGCCGCCATTGTATTCCATATAGACGGACAGGCCGTGGGCATAGGGATGATAGGAGCCGCGGATATTGTGGATCACCGCGCCGTCCACCGCGTTCTCCAGCTTCAGCGTGACTTCCTTGGGAATGCCGCCCTTCTGGCCGCGGCGCGCCAGGTCATACAGGTCGCACATCGTGGTTGCCATGTACCGGTCCACATCTGCGACCGCCGCCAGGTACTTTCCAAAGGCAGCCGGGTCAGGGATCAGGGAGACGACTTCCTTCATAAATGCTTCAAACGCTTCCGCCACCGCATCGATCCTGCTCAGATCGATCAGGGAGAAGGTCAGGCCGTTCAGAGCGCTGCCGCCGCCCTCTTCGGCGTACATCACCTGGGTGGCGTTGCAGATATTCCTTCCGAGACGGACAGGTCCGCATTCGGGTTCATCATACAGATTCTGCATGAATTCCTCGTAGTTGCTTCCCAGGCCGGGCACCACTTCTTCCGAAGCCAGCAGATAATCCGCATAAGGCTTGATCGCCTGTGCGGTCTCCAGGTTTGCCATCAGGCAGGTGTCGGTCATGAAAATGTCAAAGTGGACACCACCGGCCTTGAGCGCGCGCTCCAGGCCTTCCAGGCTCATGATCGCATTGTCATGCAGCTCATCCACGATCAGGCCACTGGCGCTTCCGCCGCCGTGGTCCCACAGGATCAGGATGTTCTTTTCCGCCGGAAAGTTCTCCGCGCCCCACCGGATGAAGTCGGAAAGCGTGGAATACTTCGCCATGCTGGCGTTCTCCAGCTCCTTCTCCAGCTTGAAGCCCTCGGCACCGTAGCTCCAGCGCTGAAGCTTCTCCGAGGACACATCCAGGTTCAGTCCTTCCTTGTCCTTCGCCTTCCATTCCTTCGCGCCGCCGGTCTGGAACACGAAATTGACCTGGCTGTCCGGTACCGTCCTGGAAACCATGGAAAGGTTCGTGGTGGCCATTCCGCCAAGGGACTCCAGATCCGTTCCGCACAGATACAGCATGACGGTCCACTGGGCTTTCTCCCTGGCGCCCTCCTGTACCGGTGCCGCCTCGGCCGTCGTCGCAGCCTCCTCAGCCGGGGCTGCTTCTGAGGGCTGCTCAGCGCTTTCCGCAGATGCAAAAAGCATCATGCCGCTCAGCAGGCACAGAACCAGAGCAAAGCAGAACCATTTCGATACTCTGTTCATCATACACGCTCCTTTCGTGATCATATCCGCAATCACGGGATCCCCGCCCACGTTCTGAAGGAACCCCGCCAGCGGTAAATTTTATCAGACATGACGATGAAACACAAGCAATTTTTCTGTTCACGGCAGCTCCGTGAAGTGAAAAGATCACGCCAAATTCACGCCGCATTCACGCCACAATCAGCCCCGATTTCGTCACAATGATCTTCTTTACGTCCTGTCCCTCATCCAGCAGCTCCTGTTCCGGCACATTCCGCATCATGCAGCCGTTTCCCTCTTTTCCTTTATTCCGCCCCCTGCACACCCACATCTTCTTCCCCCGCCAGGTCCTTCTGATCATCGGCTCTCCGCACTCGCCGCAGAAAACCTTCCCAAAAAGAAAATGCGATTGACCAGCTCGTTAACATCCAGAATTAATAATGAGGATTCCTGTAATTAATTATGAGAATTCAAGACGTGATATCCCGCATCCTGAACTGTTGATTAACACATTGAGGAAGATGCAGAAGAGCCCTAGGACAGAGGCAGAGGGGTATGCCCAGATTGCTGTAGAAAGAGGCTGTAACAAGCAGAGAAACCGCCTGTAGTGGCAGAGGCAGAGATGTACCGGGGCTACTGCAGAAAGGGGCTGGGACAGGTGGAAAAGGTGCTTGCGGCGGCCGGGGACATACTATCTCTGATTACGGATCACTCTCGCTTCAGCTCTGTTTCCCTGCCCTCTATTGGGCAAGGGCGGCCTTACGCCCCTTGATCACTTAGCAGCATCTGCATCTGACAGTGTCAAGGGAAGAGGGCCTTTTATGCTCACGCCCTCAGGCGGGAGGGATAAATGGTCTGATGACCTTGATACTGTCAAGGGCAGGTGCTATCCGTTCCCTCGTTACCCGCTGGATTGACCAGGTATGTCCTTCTGAAAGTAAACGATTCGTTTACAAAGTCAGTAGTTATGTCCGGATTTCATGCGAGTTTTGTCCGAATTTCATGCTCAATCTGTCCGTGTTCATCGCGAATGTTGTCCGCATCAAAATAGAATCTTGTCCGCTCTTCATGCGGCCGTTGTCCGCTTCCGAATAGCACGCTGTCCGTTTTTCGTGCGTCCATAGGTTCTGTCCGTTGTGGATGATGTCCTGTTCTCAAAACCCGATAAACGTTTAATTTCTTATTCTTACAGCAAAAAAGAACCTGAATATGTCATTCCTGATGGTATCACCAATATTGGAGATGATGCATTCCATGCCAGCAGTCTCACCTCCATCATCCTTCCTGACGGCGTTACTCATATCGGCAACAGGGCATTTGAAAGATGTTGGAAATTCACTTCCATCGTCCTTCCTGACAGTGTTACTCATATCGGTGAGGGTGCGTTCTCGCATTGTTCAAAGCTCCCTTCCATCATCCTTCCCGGCAGCGTTACCCGCATCGGTGACAGTGCGTTCCATAGCTGCGATAATCTCACATCCGTTATCCTTTCTGAAGGCGTTGCCCATATCGGTGATTATGCATTCTATCAGTGTGACAGTCTCTCCTCCATCATCCTTCCTGACAGCATTACCGGTATCGGCATCCAGGCCTTCCCGGAAACTGCAACTCTGATTGTAGGAAGAGGCAGCTATGCCGAAGAATACTGTAAAATGAACGGCTTCACTTATCAGTATTCAGCTTCTTTCAATTAACCGATAAAACCTGCAAGGCTGTGCCCTGCAGGTTTTTTTGCGCCAAAGGGATCCCCTATACCCGCTGCCACAGCAGCATATTGTTTTCAAACAGGCCATACAGTCTGCCCGTGTCTTTCAGCCAGGCAAGATAGGAACGAACCGTACTGCCGACAAGGACATACTGCTCGTACGTCATTACCAGGCCATAATCGGAGAAAAGTCTCTGCAGGATGGATTCAAAGCAAAGCGGCTCGTCACAGATATCGATGATCTTGTCCGCGATTTCCATCACCTTATCCATGTTGTACTGTGCAAGACCGGCAATCTCCTCTGCAGCATCCGCGTGGGCCGGAACAAACATCCGGGCCTGCATGGCTTTTACCGTTTCCAGTGTCTGCAAATAGGCGGCAACATCATAAATGAACCCGATCCGGTATTTGTCCAGCGTTTCCCGGCTGGACAGGCAATCCGCCAGATAGACCACTTCATCCGGCGTGCGAAATCCCACCATGTCGAAAAAATGACCCGGCAGAGGAATCAGCTGAAAACCATCCGGCAGGACATCCGGTGTCAGTTCCAACGCATCGCTCGGCTGTGCCATGAGGAACTTGTGGCGCAGCTCCCTGAAGGGAAAGCCACCGTAGAGAAACGAGGGTTCAAGAACGGGGTGCCGGGTAAAGTCACAGTCGATCCCGGGGGCAAATACGCGGCACCCGGTCTGCTTCTGCAAATACTGGTTGCCACCGATATGGTCGGCGTTGGAATGGGTGTTGAAGATGGCAGTAAGCCGCCAATCCCTTTCATCCAGAATCCGGCGGACCTTTTTCCCGGCATCCCTGTCATTCCCGCTGTCAATCAGGCAGACGTCCTGATCCGACAGTCGGACCAGTCCGATTTTTGCAGGGCTCTGGATGTAATAACTTTGCTCGGACACCTGAATCAATTCATACACGGGACATTCCTCCTTACATGTTGCCTTGGCTTTCGGCACCGTATGATTGATATGGAACATGATTTGACAAACCGGTGCAGACCCGGCCCGCTCCTCTCTCGATTCGGGTAGTAGATAATGTTGTACGCTGCGCATTTCCCGGAACAGGGATTGTTGTATGCATGAGGAACGTCCGCCCGAAAACGAATGGCTCTGTCCTTCTGCAAAACGACTTCATTCCCGTTGATGACAAGGTGCAGTTCCCCTGACAGGACCAGGAGAACCTCCTCTACCCCGTCACTGTGTTTCTCGGATGCATGATGGCATCCGGGATCAAACTCGATGAGGAACACTTCCATACCGCGTATCGGGTCAAAAGGAAAAACGGGATACGTTCTCATTCTGCCCTCATCCTCTGTAATCGGATCCTTCTTTCCAATGTCAATGATCGTGTATTCCGCCTGGCGCTCCTGCAGAAACGAAGACAGCGGAGTCTTTAACCCGGTTGCGATTTTCCACAGAGTGGTAATCGTCGGCGCAGACTGGCCGCGTTCGATCTGGCCCAGCATCGGTTTGCTCACACCCGTTATTTTTGAGGCATCGTCCAGGCTGAGATTGAGGCCCGTCCGTATTTCGCGGAGGCGATCCCCTATCCTGTCTGCCCGTTCAGACATGTTCTCCCTCCTTGCTTTCGGCGTAATAAAACATACTTTTGATCTATCATAACATACAAAAACATGGAGTGCAAGGAACATTCTTCCGGTTTCTGCGCAAACGCCCGTGAAACTGATCTGTACAGTGGGCAGCGAATCCGGGAATTCTTTTCAAAAACCGGTTGACAAAAGGAAGCGAACAGTGTATTCTACTCAAAAAGCGAACACCGTTCGCTTTTCAGCGGGAAGGAGACAGCCGGGTGCTCTGCACCGGTTTCTCAGAATATGTTCCCTGACAATCATACGATGCCGGAGTAATATCAGAGGAGGAGACGCATGACACGGGATAAGGCAGGACATCATGAACAGATCCTTGCTGCCGCCCGGCAGGAGTTTCTGACTTACGGTTTTACCGACGCTTCCATGCGGCGCATTGCCGCATCGGCCGGCATGAGTGTGGCCGGTTTGTATAAACACTTTCCCGGCAAGGAGGAGATGTTTGCCAGTCTGGTAGAGCCTGCCTTTCAGGGCCTCATGACGCTGTACCGGCAGGAGGAAGCCGCCGAGCGGGAGGCACTGAAAGCCGGTACGATTTCCCGGAAATGGGAGACAGGCGGTGATGCCCTGATGGCCCTGTCCTATATTTATGACCATCTGGACGCTTTCCGGCTGCTGATCTGCAAAGCCCAGGGAACCCGATACGAGTCCTTTCTGCATGATCTGGCCATTGAAGAGGAAAAGTCAACGATGGCCATGATGGATCTGCTGCGGGAACAGGGCATAAAGATTCGGGATGTGGATCCCAAAGAATTCCATCTTCTGGTCACGGCAAATGTGAACGCCGTTTTTCAGGCGGTTGAACATGATTTTACACGTGAGGAAGCGCTGCGTTACGCCACTACACTGGATCGTTTTTTCTCAAAAGGCTGGCAGGAACTCTTCGGTTACTGAGCCCTTATTCTATCGAAGATAAGGGCGTTTTTTTCGCCCTTATGTTATATAAAACTAACAAAATTAGGAGGTAGATGATTCCATGGACAGACAGACAAAGACGCGCAGTCGGAGTCCTCTGGGGTGGGCTCTGTCATTTGCGGGCAGCCGCAGGGGCAGCTATATCGGCAGCGTTGTTCTGGCGGTGCTGAGTGTCACGTGCGGGTTCGTTCCCTACATTTTCATGGCGAAGATCATGAAAGGGCTGATGGAGAAAACGGCGGATTTTCAGTATTGCATGACGCAATGCCTCTGGATGGCACTGTTCTTTGTGCTGGACAGGCTGTTTCACGCCGCTTCCACCACCCTCTCCCACCGGGCCACCTTTGAGGTTCTGGCCAACGTCCGCCGCAGGCTGATCGGAAAGCTTTCCCGGATGCCCCTGGGCGACGTACTGGATGAGTCCTCCGGATCTTACAAGAACATCATCGTGGAAAGAGTTGATTCCATTGAAACCACTCTGGCCCACATGATCCCGGAGGTTACCTCCAATTTCATCATTCCCTTTGTCATTTTCGGTTACATGGTATCCATCAACTGGCAGCTGGCGCTGTTGTCGCTCATCACCGTACCTGTGGGCCTTGTCTTCTTTGCCCTGATGATGCGGGGCAGTCAGGAGAGCTACCAGAATACCGTGGTGAAAACCAAGGCACTGAATGATACGGCCGTGGAATACATCAACGGCATCGAGGTCATCAAGGCGTTCGGCAAGGCCAAAACCAGCTATGAGAAGTTTGTCATCGCGGCCCGGGAAGGCGCGGACTGCTTCATCGAATGGATGCGGCGCTGCAACGTGTATGAAAATGCCGCGCTGGTGCTGATGCCCGCCACACTGCTCTCTCTGCTCCCGTTCGGCGTATCCGCCTTCATGAGCGGCCGGGTGACGAGACCTGATCTCCTGATGCTCATCATCCTATCTCTCGGCCTCATCTCCCCCTTCGTGATCGCCGCCAGTTATATGGACGATATGAGCAAGCTGGGGACGATCATCGGCGAGGTGACCCATATCCTGGAAAAGCCGGAGCTGGTCCGCCCTGATACGATGGCGGAAACGCCCAAAGGCAGTGACATTGTCATGAATAACGTCCATTTCGCTTACAGGCAGGAGGAAGTGCTGCACGGCGTAAGCCTTGCCATTCGGGAAGGATCCGTAAACGCACTGGTGGGACCTTCCGGCTCCGGAAAATCCACCATTGCCAAACTGATCGCCTCGTTCTGGGACGTGGGCAGCGGCAGCATTACGTTCGGCGGAGTGGACATTCGGCAGATTCCTCTTTGCGATTATCAGAAAAAGATCGCCTTCGTCTCCCAGGACAACTACCTGTTTGACATGAGTGTGATGGAGAATATCCGTCTGGGCAATCCACAGGCCACGGATGAACAGGTCATGGAAGCGGCCAAAGCCTGCGGCTGTCACGATTTCATCCTGCAGCTGGAAAACGGATATCAGACTGTCTGCGGCGGTGCAGGCAGCCACCTGTCCGGCGGCGAACGCCAGCGCATTTCCATCGCCCGGGCCATGCTGAAGAATGCACCCATCGTGATTCTGGACGAGGCCACTGCCTATACCGATCCGGAAAACGAGGCGCTGGTCCAGCGCAGCGTGGCGAAGCTGGTCAGGGGGCGTACCCTGCTGGTCATCGCCCACCGGCTTTCCACCATTGCCACTGCCGACCAGATTATCCTGATCAACGACGGCAGAGTGGAAATGACGGGCACGCAGGATGAGCTGCTCGAGAGGAGCGACCTGTACCGGAGAATGTGGCAGGCACATATAACCGCAAAGGAAGGTGACGCGAATGTTTAACACGCTGAAACAGTTCTTTGATTTCTGTAATGAGGAAGACCGGAAAAAGCTGTACCTGGCGATTGCACTGGGCGTTGTGAAGGCGATTTTTGCGGCCCTGCGTATCACCGCCATTGCCGTGGTCGTGCAGGGCCTGATAAAGAACAACATGACCGCTCATCACCTGCTGCTGTCCCTTGGCATCATGATCATCTCCGTGCTGGGGCAGTTCTGCATCAACCTGAAAACGACCATGCTGCAGTGCGAAGCCGGCTATCATTCCTGCGCCAACAAGCGCATTGAGATTGCCGAGCACCTGCGCTATCTCCCCATGGGCTTCTTCAACAAAAACTCCCTGGGGGCCATCACCAACGTGACCACCAATACCATGGAGAGTCTGGCCGACATTGCCACCCGGATCGTGATGATCACCACACAGGGCATCCTGACCACCGCCGTCATCACCTGCTTTGTACTGGCCTTTGACTGGCGGATCGGCCTGGTCCTGCTTGCCGGCATTTTCCTGTACATCCTGTTTAACGCCATCATGCAGTGGTCCACCCGTCCGGCTGCGCCCCGGAAGCACCGGGCGGATGAGGATCTGGTGGCTCAGGTAATCGAGTACGTCCAGGGCATCGCCGAAGTGAAAAACTACTCCATGACCGACCGGACAGCCCGGAAGCTGGATGCGGCAATCACGGAAAAAGCTGCCGCAGACACGGGACTGGAATTCGCCGTGATTCCCTGGGTAACCATGCAGAACGTGGCAACCAAACTGACCGGTGTCCTCATGGCCATCCTGTCACTGAAATTCTACTTTGACGGAACCATGGAACTCCTGTACTGTATCATGATGATCATCTCCGCATTTATGGTCTATGAAAGTCTGGATTCCATGAGCTCCTTTACCGCCCTGATGCGCAACATCCGCATCGCCGTCACCAGGACGAAGGAAATCATGGACATGCCGCCCATGGACATTGAGGGTGAGGAGATCACCCCTGAAAAGCGGGATATCGAGCTGAAAAACGTGAGCTTTTCTTATGACAGGCGCAGGATCATCGACAATATATCGCTGACGATTCCCGAAAAGACCACCACCGCTTTTGTCGGCCCTTCCGGCGGCGGCAAGACCACCCTGTGTCACCTGATGGCCCGATTCTGGGATGTGCAGGCCGGCCAGGTTTGCCTGGGCGGACGGAACGTCCGGGAATACAGCTTTGATTCTCTCATGCGGAATTTCAGTTTTGTGTTCCAGAGCGTCTATCTCTTTGAGGATACCGTCGCCAACAACATCCGTTTCGGTGAGCCGGATGCGCCCATGGAAAAAGTCATGGAAGCCGCCAGAAAAGCCAGATGCCATGATTTCATCATGGCGCTGCCGAACGGGTACAACACCCTGATCGGCGAGGGCGGAGCCAGTCTTTCCGGCGGCGAAAAGCAGCGCATATCCATCGCCCGGGCCATCATGAAGGATGCTCCCATCATCATCCTGGACGAGGCCACCGCCAATGTGGATCCGGAGAATGAAACGGAACTCACGCAGGCCATTGAGGAACTGACGAAGGAAAAGACCATCATCATGATTGCCCATCGCCTGAAAACCGTGCGAAATGCAGACCAGATCTTCGTGGTGGACAATGGCCACATCGTCCAGCGCGGAACACACGACGAACTGATCCGGGAAGACGGCATTTATCGGTCTTTCGTGGAAGGCAGACAGGAGGCCGCTACCTGGAAGATTGCATGACCGGCCGGATTTCCCGATGTCCAACGTACCGGGGATAGAAAAGCCGGAGCCATTTTGGCTCCGGCTTCCTGTTTTCAGGCCTGGTCCCGGCTGTTCCCTGGGATTCGGCGATCTTCTCAGTCGTTATTGTCCGACAACGACCATACGGCCCTGTCCGTAAGGCTCACTGTATCCTTCTCCGACAACACCACCCAGTGTGCCTGTGATGTAATCAATCAGGACCTGGTTGTCCAGCTTCACCGATTCCTGGAGAATCGGGCAACCGGCGTACATTGTATATCCATCACCGGCATCCAGATGCTGATAGTCGTGGCACGCCAGTTGAGATTTCTTTTCGGGATCAATGGGTTCACCACCGACAACGACATTCCGAATCCGACGGGGCTTTGTGTCATCAATCGAGGTAAACATACCATTTGCATCCGATGAACAGGGGGAGGGAACTGAAATGTCGACTTCATAGGTCATGCCGGCAACATGGTTAAAACCACCAAACTCGCCGGGCAGAGAATGTACGGACCATTCAAGTGCATCCAGCACCGTCTGCCCGGAAACCTCAAGCACCGTCAGACTGTTGCCATAGGGATGAACTTTCAGGATGTCGTTCATCGTAATGTCGCCTTTTTTGATGTTGACACGAATACCGCCGCCGTTTACAAACGCAATATCGGCACCGGACTGGTCAAGATATGCATCGGCGCACAGGTCACCAAGGTTGGTCTCTGTATTCCGGATGATGCGGACGGCATGTCCATCGGCCGTCTTGGCAACCGGATCACTGATAATCAGATCATACTGGGTTTTTGCAACCACTGTTGCCAGCACATCATTCAGTTCTTTGGTCTCAACGGCAAGAGACTCGGTCACAGGGTTGTGGATATTCAGAAGCTTCGTTGCGCTGATGCTGGATCCCCAGGTATACAGCTCGGAGGACACGATTCCGTCTTTCTTAATCGTCAGAGCACCGATACTTTCGAACTTGGTCCCGCAGGCAGAACGGACGACGTCCTCCCCCTCCTTGTTCTTTACGACAGCCTGAATCGTATCATGGCTGTGACCATCCAGCACAGCGTTGATACCGGTGGTGTTCGCAACAACCTCGTCAAATTTCCAGGGAGAGACTTCCGCTTCGTTGCCAAGGTGTGCCAGCAGAACAACATACTCAGCCCCTTCACCACGGGCATCATCCACCGCTTTCTGAACAGCGTTATAAAGAGCGGTGCCATCCTCATCCTGCAGGAAACCGTAGATAAACTCCCCTGCCTCATTCATAAAATACTTCGGGGTGGAAGAACGCGGCGTCATGGGGGTCGTTACACCGACGAAGGCGATCTTTACGCCATCAAACTCAAAGATGATATAGGGATCAAAGACCAGTTTGCCTTCTTTGTTAAAGTTACAGCTGATGTAAGGAAACTTAGCCTTTTCCACCAGCTCAAAGAAACGGTCCATTCCATAGTCGTACTCATGGTTTCCGGGAATGGCAACATCATATCCGACGGCATTCATGAGGTCAATCAGGGATTCACCAGTGGTCATGGTGCCGATGGGTTCACCCTGAACCGCATCACCATCATCCACCAGCAGGACATAGTTCTCACGGGATAAAGCATCCTTTACCTCATACAATCCACCGTATCCCCAACCCTCGTCTACGGCGCAGTGAACATCACTGGTGTAGAGGATGATCAGATCCTTCTGCAGACCCGGTGCGGCTGCTTCCTCCGCAAAAGACGCAGAAACACTCAGTACCAGAATCAAGGCAAGTAAAAGGCCCAGCAGTTTTTTCATAGCTCTTCTCCTTTCAGGTAATTGATCATATGCTGATGGATCAGCTTGCTGCTATTCTACCACATTCGGTCTGAAGTGAAAATCGATTTTTTCGTTCTCGGCCGGAAAACATCCTGATTCTGACATATGAACATTCTCACTGTACGGCCATGACTTTTGAAATGGCGGATGCCCCGGATTCAGCTCCCGGAAATCATTCCGGATCCGTCTCCCTCAGGTATCCGATGACGTTTTCTGCGATTCCTCACAGGAAATGGGACTATGTCCGGACTTCGGGACCGCTTCCGATAAACAGACAAAAGCCTCATCTGCGATACGTCATGCGATGTACTTCCGCACCCACGCAGGATCATCGCCGTATTTCCCGATAAACAGCATCCTCTGTGGTTCATCCGAAAGCTGCACCTCACTTTCTGGCAGCTCATATTCCGCGATGCCGTTTTCGCCATACCTGCGGAAGTTCTGCCCCTCGCGCAGAAACTCACCCGCATAGCCCAGAGCATCTCCGTCAACACCGCCATCAGGACATCCCCCGGATCTTTCCCGATCCCGCATCCGCTCACCTCCCGAAAACCGCAATGGCCGGTAACCATGCGATTCCGGCACAAAAGCATCACTATGAGACTCAGATCGCGCATTGCACGGAATTCATCCAGAAGAATCCAGAATGGGTGCATTATTGACGGCTCTTCCGGTGCCAACACCAGGAAACGCGAGACGTTTAACCGCCTGATCGACGGGTTCCACGCCGGGAACATCGAAATCTTCCCTGCGGGGTACAATCAAGCGACAGCTTTGAAAATGCACTCCCTGTAAAACAGCATGAGCGTCTCCGTTAATGGAGGCGCTCATGTAGATTATGTGATTGCAACGATTCGGTCCGGTTCCGTTCCTTCAGCTTCGCACAGGGCAAGATAATCATCCACAGCCCCATGAAAGTCATCGAGCAGTTCCTGAACGGTAGTTCCTTCATAGGAGATCAGGGATCGGATGTCCTGCACTTTTCCATAAAGAAAGCCATCGTTCTCGGAAAACTCTACGCTGCCGACGTAGCCTTTGTTCTGCATGATGTTATCAAATCAATCCCTCCTGTTCCAGTTGCTGGACGAGCTGTCTGACTTGGTATTCCAGAAGCTCTTTGCGCGGATGCGGCTTGTGGAGCAAGATTTTCGCATTGTACTTATCAATCGTGAACATGACACGGGAACCACTGGTTTTTCCTTTGTCGCTCCTGAAGATTGTAAAATATCCAAGGAGCGATTCGGCATCATCGAAGGTGAAGGCCTTGGGATTCGACTTCAGTTTTTGCGATGAGTTTTTCTTTTTGTCCCAAAGCAAAGAACCTCCTAACAGAAACAGTGTAGCACAGGTCGGGAGATAGCGCAACTAAATATAGTTGCATTGCAGAGATTATTTACGAGAGGAGGAGACAACGTTGGCAGGCGGCAGGATAACTGCTGGATTTTTCAGCAAAAATTGTGTAAAATACAGGTAGAGGCATATGAGTCCTCAAAAATGTTCTTTCGCACTTGCGAAAGTGTTTTTGGGTCGACGAGCCCGCATAAGAGAGGATCATTTGACCGACGAGGTCACTCTGATTAACCAGAGTAGGGTATGGTTAGCGCCGTACCCTTATTTTTTATAAACCACGGTTTCATAGCCGTCCGCCCGGAGCACAAGCCCTTCTGCCCAGGGTTACATCCTTATCCAAAAAGCAAAAACCGGGAGCACAGCCACATCAGCAACCATACTCCCGACATGCCTCTTTCGTCAGTATCCGTCTGATCCTCTCCTCGATCCAAAAGCATTCGAGCCGGGTATACGCAGGCGTGTATACCGGACGGCATTACCGGAATCAAGGTCAACAGGCCTGAGTTTCAGAAAATGCCAGCTGAATGCGAGGTGGCAATGTTGAAATCTTGCCAGCAAAATGGATACAATCACATTATCGTGAACACCCTCAGAAACCCCTTGACATCAGGCGCTTCGCAGGATTTCGGGGGGATTTTAATGTCTGTAACGATTGTGGGTGCACGGCCAAAAGG
>JAFUBF010000116.1 GCA_017460325.1 Clostridia bacterium
CGACGATGAACCCACTCTCGAAGAAGCGATTCAGGACGTGCTTGAACCGACCTCCGAAGAAACGTTACAGGACGACGCTGAATCCACTGTCGAAGAAGCGATTCAGGACATGCTTGAACCGTCTCTCGAAGAAACGATTGAGGACGAGTTTGAAGCGACTCTCGAGGAGGCGGTACAGGATGAGGCTGAACCGATCCCCGAGGCATCCGAAAAGCACCCCGGCATGATGGACATCCTGGACTACATTGGAAAGGTATCCGGAATTGATGAGGATCTGCTGGCTTCAGCAGATGCTGAGACTGCTCAGAAGATCATCTCCCTGGCGAGATACATTGTGGGAACGGGCGGTGCCTCCGTTCCGGAGATTGAAGAGTGGACGTTAACCCATCCTCTGCCCTATTCTCTCCCCATGACAGAAGAGGTATGCCTTGACCTGGTTAAGAAAATCGGGGCCAACGGATCTATCCGCCAGAATTTCTTCAGATCCAGACTGTATCGTGAGGAAGACCTTGAACCGGTTATTGCCTACGATTCCTCGTCTGAAAAGAATCCGGATTCCTGCAACGGACAGTCCATTAAACCGCTTTGTCTGTATTCACTGAAAACCGGGCGTCCTCTCCTCTTTACCACCACCGCGAACGGATTCGCTCCGTATTCTGCAGCCGGCGTTAAGGAAGTCATTACGGTGACGGACGGAGGTTGTGTATCCGAGGACACTCTCGCTGCACTCCTTCAGACACAGGATTATACCTTAACCACCGTCAAGCCCAAATGGTCGTGGGTAAAAGCGGAACTGGAGAATCACGTAAAGGATCTGTCCTCCGCTCCGACTGTCATGAAAGCCGACACGGATATCAGGGGAATCACGGTTCCACTGACAAAGGATCTCAAATTCAAAAACGTTCGGAACAACTCAAAGAAGAAGGCCTCCGCAGAGGACGACGCCTCCTTCCAGCGCCAGATCTATCTGCATGTTTACTACGATACGGTGCAGAGAGATCGCGAAAACAAGGCATTCATGGATGAACTCCAGGACATCAGGAAACTGATCGAGAATGGAACTGCACTTGATGAACAGGCCAGGAAAAAAGCGGATAAGTATCTGAAGGTCAAAAAAGACAAAAAGCATCGGACCGTGAAACTGAACGATAAGGCGATTGATCAGGCCTGCCGGTACAACGGCTTGTTTGCCTATATCTCTGACTGCTATAAGGATGCCGACACCGCTTTGGCATTCTATCGCAAAAAAGAGTGGCTGGAAAATTATTTTGAGCGCCTCCGTCAGAATGCCGTCGATGATCCCACCCTGGCCGGAAACCCGGATGGCTGGCTCTTTGTCCAGTTTATCGCCCTGTGCTATATCGAAGAACTGCAGGCACGTATCTCCGAGCTGGCCTCTAAACTGGGCGTCACCAACGGGGATCCTTCCCATGATACGGACGAAAACCTCTATATGGAAACCGTACTTAAAACCTGGCTCAGGAAACGGTCCGTCAGCCGGATTCTGAAGTGGTTTGACGCAGCCGAAAACGCTGCCGTTTCAAGCGAAATCCGTGATTCGCTCTGGAACACGGAAACCGCGGCACGGGACCGGCTGTTCCTCCAGCTGCTGGAAGAGGAAGACTGATTTTCCCCGTCTTTGTCCCGGATTTTGGGTTTCCACAGAATCAGAGCAACGCAAAATACCCGCCGTAATGTAGCGGGTGAACCTTTCACATTCTGTCCCCGGACCTGCCGGTTCCCGGCTGATTCCGGGGCCTTTCTCTCTTCCAAACAACAACCGGCCGCCTCTGAATCTTTCAGAAGCGGCCGGTTCCTATGCCGGTCTCTCGCGTTTCATTGTGGCCAGTACACAAACCTTCCGGCATCATGCCGTCTCCAGCTTTTTCATCACCGGTCGCAGACAGCATGTGCCCAGAAACAGGATAATGAGCCCGATTGCGGTCATTCCCATAAAAATCATCCAGTGCTCCGCGGTCATTTCCGTGGTATGAAGTGCGAATACACCGGGGAAAAAACTCACTATTCCGGACAGACTCAGACTCATCGCAACGCAGATAAGCAGTCGCAGCCGGGAAAGGGGAAGGCAGGTCAGGACCAGGTTGGCAAGGCCGATGACGCCTGCCGACAGCACGGCCAGCGTGGAGGTGATCCCCTCCGGTTCGCCGCGATAATTGAGGATCATTGCCGCCAGTGCACAGCAGACCACACCCAGAGCGGCCGGGGTTGCCTTGAGAATGATCCGCTTCAGGAAGTTCCCCTTTGCACGTTCGCTGCTGGGTTCAAGTGCCAGAAAGAACGCCGGGATTCCCACCGTCCACGAACTCACCAGGGTTAAATGAATGGGCTGGAACGGATATTGCAGCGGCAGAAACAGACCAATCAGCAGATTCAGGACACTGAGCGCGAAGGAATACAGGTTTTTCTGCAGGAACAGGGACGAAGTGCGCGTGATGTTCCCGATCACCCTGCGCCCTTCCCTGACCACTTCGGGAAGGGAATTAAAATCATTGTTCAGCAGCACCAGTTGGGCCGCGTGTTCCGTGGCCTCCGCTCCGCCTCCCATGGCGATGGAACAGTCCGCTGCCTTGAGAGAGGGAATGTCATTCACTCCGTCGCCGGTCATGGCCACATGATGTCCGGCCTCTTTGAACGCGTCCACCAGAATGCGCTTTCGATCCGGTGTCAGCCTGCCGAAAATCACGCCGTCCCTGGCGGAGGCGCGAAGTTCCTCGTCGTTCAGCCTGGCACAGTCCACGATCTTATCGCAGTTCTCAAGTTCCAGCGTCCTCCCGATGGCTGCCACCGTGCGCGGGTCATCCCCGCTCATGATGCGCACGGACACGCCCTCCCGCTGAAACCACTGAATGGTGTCTTTGGCGGAGAGGCGCAGCGTCTCCCGGAGCAGAAACAGTCCCAGGAGCCGCGTAACCGGAGGAATCTGATCATTCTCAATGCACCCCTTCGCCTCTGCCAGCAGCAGCACCCGGAAGCCCTCTTCTGTGGCCCGGATGGCCTCCGGGGGAACCTCGTCCCATACAAAGGATGGTGCCCCCAGGATCAGGGTCGTTCCGTCGCTGAAGGAAGCGGCGGATTTTTTCCGCGCAGAGGAGAAGGGCAGGACATCGTCCGCCTTCCGGCCCTCTGTCCCGAACGCCTCCGCAATGACCCGCAGCGTACCGGAATCCGCCTCAAATGCCGAAACAAAATCCACGGCCCTGGATCGGAATTCCTGTTCCGAGGCCTCCAGCGGGATGACATGATCCAGCGTCATTTCCCCGGTGGTCAGAGTGCCGGTCTTGTCGGTACACAGCAAATCCACCCGGGCCAGGGTTTCAATGCCGAACAGTTCCTGTACCAGGGTCTTTCGCCGTCCCAGTTTCACCACACCCGCCATCAGGGCCACGGAGGTGAGCAGGATCAGCCCCTCGGGAATCATGCCAATCATGGCAGCGACGGCTTTGGGCACCGCATCCCGGATCTCTGCTTTCTGCATCAGGACCTGCTGCAAAAGCAGCAGGATGCCAATGGGCACCACCAGTTTACTCACCAGGGAAACCAGTTTATTCAGTTCCGACATCAGCTCGGACCTGGGCCTTGTGATCTGTTTCGCCTCTTTCATGAGACGGGCCGCGTAACTGTTGTCCCCCACGGCAATCAGCTGAGCCGTTACCTGTCCCTCCGTGAGAAAGCTGCCGGAGAGCAGCAGGTCACCGGGCCTGTGGGTGACCGGTTCACTTTCGCCGGTAAGCAGGGATTCATCTGCGGCACAGACACCCTCTGTAATCACCGCGTCGGCCGGAATCTGGTCGCCCGCGTGGATCATTGCGAGATCTCCCAGCACCAGTTCCTCCGGCCGGCATTTCTGCTCCTGCCCGTCCCGGATCACCCGGACATCCCGCACTTCCAGCAGTTGCAGTTTGTTCAGCATGGCGCGGGCCCGAAGCTCCTGTACCGTACCAACCAGGGTGTTGGAGAACACCACGCCAAGAAACAGCATGTTTCTCCAGGACCCCACCAGCGCAAGACAGAAAGCCAGCGCAAAGTTTAACAGGTTGAAAAGGGTAAAAAGATTATCCGCCACAATGCGCGGCACGCTTTTCCCCGGGTCCACCGTCTGCCGGTTACTCTGACCCGCTGCAGTGCGCCTGGCCACCTCTGCCCCGGTCAGCCCTTCCGGGGGCGTGTAGATCAGATCCCCGGGTGGGACGGTGGGTGTGTCCAGTATCCTCTTCCCCGGGCTTTTTCCAGTTTCGTATTTCTCACTCATCTCTGTCTCCCCGATTCAGCATTCCCGGAAAAGAAGGCCCTATGCCCGGAATCCGGTGAAAACCGCCCCGTTTCCTTCGTCATCTGACTGACAGACGACGGCGAAACCGGTGACCGCCGTCAGTTTATCAAAATCCTCCGGGGAAAGCAATGCCCGTCTTTCCGCCCCGCCGGATCAATGGCCTGCATAAAAATCCCCTCCGCTTTACACGGAGGGGATTTGTGTATTTCCCATTCACCCGGTTGTCTGGCCGGGAACGGTTCCTGCCCGGCAGCAATGTTCACCGCTGTCCATGCAGGCATGCTCAGGATTTTCTGCTAAACGCTGTCACAGACTCAGTGGGCCGCAGCATATTCAGCCGCTTTCTCACCTGCAATACGGCCGAAAACGACGAAGTCACAGACAGCATTTCCGCCGATCCGGTTGCCACCATGGACACCGCCGGTGGTTTCGCCCGCTGCAAACAGGCCGGGGATCGCGCTGCCCTGTGTGCTGATCACTTCCGTATCCGGATTGATCTTGATGCCGCCCATGGTATGATGGATTCCGGGGGCAATCTGAATCGCATAGAAGGGCGCGGTGCTGAGGTCATCGTCCATACCATTGTTCCGTCCAAATTCCTCATCCTTGCCCTCGGCAACCGCCTTGTTCCATGTATTCATGGTTTCCACAAAAGCGGCCACTGCATCACCGGTAAGTCCCATGTTCTCGGCCAGTTTCTCGTAGGTTTCACCCGTGGCCGCCATGCCCTTTGCGATGTACTCGGCTGCGGATTTGTTGTGATCGACCAGGTTCTGATCGAAAATGATGTACGCATATCCGCCGGTCTGCTCGAGTTCAGCTGCGGACACGGCATCTCTTGTCGCAAGATCGTTGGTAAAGCGCTTTCCTTCCTGGTTCACCAGAATGGCACCCAGGCTGCGCATCTTCTCGGAAACCAGCATGGAGGTCGCCTGATAAACCGTCGGATGCAGCTGAATCTGGTCCATATCAACCGTTGCCGCACCGACAGCCTCTGCCATCAGGATACCATCACCGGTTGCACCCGGATGATTGGTGGTTACCGCGTTGGCAAGACTCGGATTGAAGCCGGTCATCATCTCGAAATTGGAACCAAATCCGCCGGTCGCCAGAATGACCGCTTTTGCCTTTACCGTGTAAAGATGCGCATCGTCCTCTGCCTTCACGCCAACCGCAGCGCCATTCTCCATGAGAATCTCCGTTGCCTTTGTGTTGAGCATGATTTCGATTCCCAGCTTCTCAGCCTGTTCGCTGAGTTTGGCCACCAGATAGGTGCCTACCGGGCTTCCGTCTTCCGGAGAATGCAGGTACTTGTGCGTGGTTCCACCCGTTGCAGCCACCTTTGGCAGCGGCGCACCGATGGAAGCAAGCCAGTCAACCGCCTCTGCGCTGTTTTCCGCCATGGTCCTGACCAGCGCCAGATCATTCATCTGATGCCCGCCATTCATCGTATCCTCGATGAACTCTTCCACTCCGCTGTCCGTGATTCCCTGTGCTTCCTGGAATTTCGTTCCCGCGCAGTTCATGCCGCCGGATGCTTTCAGGCTGTTTCCGCCTACCATCGACATTTTCTCAAGGACCAGTACCTTTGCGCCTGCCTGATTGGCACGCACCGCCGCCGTCAGTCCGGCACCGCCTGCACCGACGATAACAATATCACAGGTCAGTTCAGCCTCGGTCTTCTCCCCTGCTTCCGCTTTCTCCACGACGGTTTCAAACGCAGCCGGATCCAGACCGGCTTCCGTCAGGGCCTCACGAACCGCAGTGGTAATCGCCACGCTTGTAACCGTCGCGCCTGAAACACCGTCCACCAGCAGGCTGTTGGCCTGTTCAATGGCTTCCGGTACTTTTTCTGCCGCAACAGAGCCGATTCCGGGCGTCTCATTCTGTTCAATGACCTCGACGGAATAGATCTTCTCCGCATCCGCCTCAACCTGAACTACCACATCTCCGTTGATGCCCTGTCCGCGACCAACAGCTGTAACCTTTTCACCATCAGCCATTGCGCCGGCACAGACCAGCATCAGGATCATCAGTACCACGATCAGTTTTTTCATGTCCGGTACCCTCCCACTATATTGATCAAAGGAATGTTACCAGAATCTGTCGGGAAACAAAAATTCATGCTTTTCATGGTTTTCATTCCCTGCTAGATAGATGCATCAGGAGGTGAGCCTCATGGACTTTCGTGATCTGACCTATGTGCTTGCCATTGCAAAGTACCAGAATATCACCCGGGCCGCTGATTCTCTCTTCGTCGGACAGCCGACGCTCAGCAAGTTCCTTTCCGGCCTTGAGGAGGAACTGGGGCTTCGTCTTTTCAACCGTCTCGGAAGGAAATATGTTCCAACCTACGCAGGACTGCGATACATTGAAAAGGCCGAGCAGATTCTCCTCCTGAAAGAGGATCTGGACACCGAAATGCAGGATATTCTTCGGCGTGATGAAGGCGTTCTGAACGTGGCCTTTGCCAGTATGCGCTGTACCGTTCTTCTGCCCCATGTTCTGCCAAAGTTTGAACAGCTCCACCCGAACGTGAAGGTCAATGTTCTGGAAGGCAATTCGACGGAAAATGATCAGCGACTCCTCTCCGGAGAGATCGACGTCGCATTTTACACGCAATCCCACGTTCATGAACAGATTGATTATCACCCCCTCTCCGAGGAAGAACTGCTCGTTTGTACCTGCCAGGGGCATCCCCTCGGTGCAAAGGCTCAACACCTGCCCGGCCTGACTTATCCCTGCCTTGAACTCGCACATCTCGCAGGCGAACGGGTTCTCCTTATGCATCCCTCGCAGCGTACCCGCCAGATTGTTGACCACATTCTGCATGATACCGGAATCCTCCTTCCCAATACACTCTGTACCTCCAACATGTCAGCCATCATCGGCCTGGTTTCGGCCGGATACGGGGTTTCCCTGCTGCTGGATTCGCATCTGCGGCATTCGCAGGAATTCCCCTCCATCGACTGTTACAGCCTCAACCTTCCCCAGTCCCACTGTCGGTTCGTCGCAGCCACCCGAAAGGGCAGTTACATTTCTTCCCCGGCCCGGGATTTCATCGAGCTCGTCCGACACTGCATATGAAAAGACCTGCCCGGGGGCAGGTCTTTTCATATGCAGTTCCGGATCCCTCCACCCTCACGTCTTCCCGAAGGCTTTGATCCGGTCACCCACGTTTTTCTCAAGGTTCCGGTAAAACAGGTTCAGATCATACATGTGGTAATCGCCGGTCTCAAATACCCCGCCGGAACCAGCGTACAGTTCATCCTGATTGTCGGCATCCGTGACCACCAGTCTGCCACTCTCCGGATCCAGATATGCCCCGCAGTAGGCCGGCACTTCCTGTGTGATTTCTCCGTAAGTATTGGCAACCACAAAGCCGAGATTGCTTTCCTTTAATGCCGGTGTACGGTCTGTTTTCCAGTTCAGTGGGTTAATGGAAAGTTCCCAGGGACCGGTCGGATTCATCCGTGCATCAATGGCGTTATAGCTGATGATCACCCCGGTATCTGTCTCACCCTGTGCCATCTGCAGATATGGATATTTCGCAATATACTCCTTCGTCACTGGTTCGCCAATGACGTATGCGGCAACCAGCCGGTCCCTGAGCGCCCCTTCCCCGCCGAATTCTGCCAGCAGCATCTTGACCATTTCCGCTCCCTGCGAATAACCGAACAGCACCACCGGTCTCCCGTCGTTCAAATGCTCCAGGTAATACAGCCAGGCATTGCGGATATCGCCATAGGCGATCTCCCGATACTGCGTGACCTCCCCTTCCATGTTCCGATCGAATTTCCCGTCCTCATTCAAATAGGCGGCAAGGGTCACCTGACGGTAATAGGGCGCATACACATTCGTCTGTTCGGACACTATTCCCTTTTCCATCCCAAAGGTTTTGATAAAACGGGATGCTTTGCGGGTATTGGTAATATCCTCATTCCCTGCCTCCGTTTCCTTCATGTTCACGGTTGGCAGAATGAAAAACGTATCCGCTTCATAAGCGATGCTTTCCGGAACGGAAACCCAGTTCTTTTCCTCCGAATAGTCCGGCGTCTGTGCCGTCAGGGCTGCACACTGTCCTCTGGACCAGAGAATATCCCCGACGGGTTTATACGTTTCATCCAGACTCGGAATATTGACCGGAAGGATTCCCTCCGGCTCACAGAGACCGAAACAGGACAGCAGTGCGGTCGGCAGATTGGGACACCAGAAGCTGGTCAGTTCCGAAGCAGTCTCCGCGGCAGTAACCTCCTCCGGGATGGTCGGCATGGAACTGCCCCAGTAGGACAGCAGAATCGCATCCGCCTGCGGAAAACGGGCAGCATCATACGGAAGCTGGCAGCTCACCAGAATGACCTTTTTTCCCTGTGCATGCACCGCTTCAATAATCCGGTCAAAGGTTTCAGATGAAAATCCGTCATCGGTGGCCGGATCCAGACAGGCCGCGTTGTACATCCGATGAATCAGAATGACATGATCCGCCTCAGTGGCCGTCTGAATGCATTCCTCCGCATTGTCGCGGGTATTTTTCATGACAAGGACCTCTCCGTTTTCAGGAAGAGCGCCTCTGTTTTTCAGCATCCGTACGGCCAGGTCTCCCGTGCCCAGACGGCTTGCACAGGAATCCGCAAACAGCATCAGGGTTTTCTCCCCTTCGCTGACCTGCAGCGGGAATGCCCCGTCTTTATTCTTGAGCAGCGTCAGTGCCTGAGTGGCAATCTGCTCCTCTGTATCCCGGTGTTCCTTTGATCCGATCCCGTTCCGGGCCGCGGCAATCTTTTCCTCCGTGACCGTGAAATCGTTCAGATCGAGAACCCCGTATTTCTGTTTCAGTTTCAGAATCCGGTATACCGACTCCTCCAGCCGTGCTTCATCGATTTCTCCGTTTTCCACCAGTTCCACGGCAATGTCCACATACCGGTCCGTCAGATGGAACGTTTCCATATCCGTCACGCCGGGGAGAATCAGCAGGTCCAGCCCTGCCTCAATGCACAGTTTTAGCGTATCCTCTACGCTGAAATTGTCCGTAATGGCTTTCATATCCAGCGAATCCGCAACGATTACCCCGTCAAATCCCATGTCTCCCCGCAGGATATCCGTCAGGATCGTGGGACTCATGGTTGCCGGAAGATAGATCTGCTCCCCCGTTGAAACGGAAAGGTACGTCCTGGTTTCAATCTGCGGATACTGGATATGGGCAGTCATAACCATATCCGCTCCGGCATCAATTGCCGCCTGGAACGGGACGAGTTCCGTTTCCTTCAGTTCCTCATATGTGCTGTTAATCAGCGGAAGACCGGTATGGCTGTTCACATCCGTATTTCCGTGTCCGGGAAAATGCTTAAGTGCTGCCATCGTTCCGGAATCATGCAGACCGGACAGATAGGCGCAGCCAAACTCAGCCACGATCTCAGGATCATCTGAGAACGAGCGAATGCCGATCACCGGATTGGAGGCATTGTTGTTGACATCCACCACCGGCGCAAAATTGGCATGAATGCCCAGCAATCCCATCTCCTCACCGATAATGGACGCCATGATTCTGGCTTTTTCCGGGTCGCCGGTGGCACCCAGCGCCATATTCCCGACCCCCTGCGTGCCAAACCGGATGCGGTTGACGCTTCCGCCTTCCTGATCCGCAAAGATGATCAGGGGCAGCCCCCCGCCCGTCTGATTTCCGGTCTGCAGATCCGATACCAGCCGGAGGGTCTGCTCCACACCCGTAAAGTTCTGCCCGAACAGCAGAATCCCTCCGAAGTGGTCCCTTGAAACCATTTCCAGTATTTCATCATTTATTTTTGTAATATTTTCCCCGTTGGATCCGGAATTCCTCCTCCAGATCCGAAAGGCAGGAATCATCATCTGAGCTGCCTTGTCCCGCAGGGACATCCCGGAAATCAGCGCCTTCAGTTCATCCTCCCCGCCGGGTTCCGCAAAAGCGACGTTCAGTAGCAGCAGTACCGCTGTAAGGATCAGAAACAGTTTTCTCATTTTCTTTCCTCCACATCGAATTGGATCGGAAAAATTCTATCACACAAAACCGTTCTGTGACAAGCATTCCTCACCCAGGAAAACGGTCCTCAACCGGTCCAGCTGCCCCTTCTCCGGACCCGGGTCCGGTTCAGGGAGCCAGATCCTTTCCCGCCGTGCAACAGCTGCTCCTCTGCCATCCGAAAGAAGGACCGTGCCTGTACCTGGCACAGTCCTTCTTTCCTGCTTTGTATCTTTCCGTTTCGGCCTCACGCCTGTCCCTGTTCCCGGGTCAGATGTCCCCGGCTGCGCCTCCACATCCACAGGCACAGCGGAATACAGATGGCCTCTGCCAGAACAAACGACAGCCACATGAGATCAAGAACGCCGCTAAGCCGCAGCAGCAGTGCCAGGATGACCGGCAAAGCCGCCTGGCGCAGCAGAGTCAGTATCATTCCGGGAGCCGGCAGGGAAAGTCCCTGCAGCGTGGCAGTCACCACCAGCCCCGGTATGGACAGCAGCCAGGACAGACTCATCAGGCGGACCGCCGGAATTCCGATCCGGATCATATGCTCCGAGGCGTTGAAAAGCCCCAATACAAAGGTCGGTGCAAGGACAAGTACGGCGAGAAAGGGCAGATAGAAGATGAAGGAATCTATCAGGGTCCATCTGAGCGCCTCCCGGATCCGGTCCGGTTTGCCTGCCCCGTAGTTATAGGCCACAATGGGAATCAGGCCGTTGTTTATGCCGTGCACGCCCACGGTACACAGTCCCATCATTCGGGTGCAGATCCCGTACAGGGCAACCGCCGTCGAGGAAAACGTAAGCAGGATGGAATTCATGATCACCGTCACAAAAGAGGTCAGCACCTGTACCAGGGTGGAGGGAATGCCGACACGGAGAATCGTACATACGCTTGACAGATCCGGCCTGAGGGTGAGGGAAAAAGGGATTTCCCGGTTAAAGCGGCGGTTGATCACAATTCCCGCAAACATCCCCATAAACTGACCGATCACCGTGGCAATCGCCGCGCCCCGGGTTCCCATGCGAAACACAAAGATGAAGATGGGATCGAGGATAAGGTTGGTCACGGAAGCCGCCGACAGCGTCAGCAGGAACAGCCCGGACTTTCCGCTGGCAATGACGAACCGGTCAAAGACCCACTGGCCCATCTGTCCCAGGGAGAAGAGCATGCAGATGCTCAGGTAATCCCGACCATAGGCCGCAATGGTTTCATTTCCGCCGCTCTGCCAGTCAAAGTACCCGCGAACCCCCAGCAGGCAGGCCATCGAGATCAGGATCCAGGCGCAGATGGCCAGAAAAATCGCCGCATTGGCCGTTTTCCGGACCTCCTCCGGCTTCCGTTCCCCCAGTGCCCTGCTGATGGCCGCGTTAAGGCCCACCGCATTCCCAAGACCCAACGCGGAAACAAACACCTGAACCGGTGCCGCCAGGGAAAGCGCGGTCAGCGCATCCTCTGCCACCTGAGAAACGAAGACGGAATCCACAAAGTTATACAGCGAGTTGATGAGCAGACTCAGCATCAGCGGAATGCCCGTTTTCAGAACAAGCCGGCTGACCCGTTCCGTGCCCATTGCGTTTTCTTCTGCCATTGTATCTTTTCCTCCTGCTGCCGGACACTTCCCGGCACTGACAAGCATAACAGAACCCGGCCGTTCTGTCGAATAGTTCGTTTGCATACCGGCCATGCCCGGAGAGCATGGCCGGCACGGCAGAACAGACAGGGAATTGTCCTGTACTATTCCGGTCAAATCTGATAATATTAAGAAAATCCCATCCCCCTTTTGTAAGAAGGAGGCCTGGTGCGCTGCACCGGTTTATCAAAGGACGCTCATCCCCATCCTATGGTGACGAAAGCCAAGGCAACACTAAGGAGGAAAATCGCATGACGAAAGTACGTTGGGGTGTTCTCGGCACTGCCGGCATCGCCCGTTCCCAGACCATTCCCGGCATGCAGATGGCCGATAACTGCGAACTGCATGCCATTGCCGGGCGAAATCCTGAAAAAGCCCGGGAATTCAAAACGGTTTTCGGCTTTGAAAAGGCATACGGATGCTATGAGGATCTGTTGGCAGATCCCGACATTGAGGCAGTCTATATTCCCCTCCCCAATCATCTGCACTGCGAGTGGACCATTCGCGCACTGCAGGCAGGAAAACATGTTCTCTGCGAAAAACCGCTGGCCGTATCGGAGGCAGAGGCCACAAGGATGTTTGAGGCAGCGGAGAAAAGCGGCGTCTTTCTCATGGAAGCCTTTGCCTATCTCCACAGTCCCATCTGGGCCGCCATCCGGGCGGAACTGGATTCCGGGATCATCGGGGACATCCGTTACCTGGATTCGGCTTTCATCACGGGCCGTCGTCCGGATACGGACATCCGCCTGCGGCGGGAAACCTGCGGCGGCGCCTTCTTTGATCTCGGCTGTTATCCCCTGAGCCTGGCTCTGTATCTGATCGGCCGGAAACCCAGAGAGGTAAAGGCCATTGCCACTTTCACGGACCGGAAAATTGACCTGTTTACCTCAGCCCTCCTTCTTTACGAAAATGATACCGTCGCCACGCTTGACTGCGGCATGACATTGCCCACAGGCCGCATCGACCGGTTCTGCATTCACGGAACCCGGGGCGAGATTACCTCCCCCGTCCGTTTCAATGAATCCGGCGACATCCCGTACACGGTTCTCTCAGAGGGCAAATCCGAAACCAAAACCGTTTCGGTGCCGAACAATTACTCTCTGGAAGTGGAGCAGCTGGGCAGATGTATCCGGGAGGGACAGCAGCCCCACGTCACCCGGGCGTTTTCCCTGATGACCGCCCGGACAACAGACCGCATCCTCAGGGCCATTGATTACTGATTCGGAGGCATTTTATGAACGATTTGCTGGACCTTTACTGGACATTCGTCAAAATCGGATGCGTCACATTCGGCGGCGGCTATGCCATGCTGCCCATTCTTGAACGGGAACTGGCGGACAAGCGCCACTGGACCACCCTGGATGAACTGCAGGACTATTTCGCCATCGGGCAGTGCACCCCCGGGATCATCGCCCTCAATGTTTCCACATTCCTCGGCGAAAAACGTCACGGTATCCGGGGGGCCATTGCCGCGACCACCGGCTTTCTCACCGGTCCTGTCCTCATCATCCTGGTCATTGCCATGTTTCTCACCAATTTTGCTCAGGAGCCGCTGGTTCAGCACGCCTTTGCCGGAATCCGCGTCTGTGTCTGCGTCCTGATCCTGCAGGCCATCCTGCGTCTGTGGAAAAAGTCAGTGGTGGACCGCTTTACCCTCGGACTGTATCTGGTTGTCTTTATCCTGCACGCCTTCTCCGGCTTCCTTCCCTTCCGCGTACCGGCTGCCCTCCTCGTCATTCTCTCCGGCATTGCCGGCGTTGCCGCCGCAGGAACAAAAGACCGCGGGAACGGAAAGGCAGGTGAGTCCCGGTGACCTTTCTCCAGCTTCTGTATGAATTTTTCAAGACCGGCCTGTTTTCGATAGGCGGCGGTCTGGCCACGCTCCCCTTCCTCTATGAGATGAGTGCCAAACATCCGGACTGGTTCACCACCGCCGACATTGCGGATATGATCGCCATTTCGGAATCTACACCGGGGGCCATCGGGATCAACATGTCCACCTATGCCGGATACAAGGTAGCCGGGATCCCCGGCGGCGTTCTGGCCAGCTTCGCCCTGGCACTGCCCAGTGTCATCATCATCCTGATCATCGCACGGTTTCTGGCCAGGTTCCGCCAGAGCAAGCTGGTAGAGGGCGCCTTCTACGGTCTGCGCCCCGCCTCCATCGCCATGATCTCCGCCGCCGGACTGAATGTGGCCAAAATTGCCCTGGTCAATCTGGACGCCCTCACCTCGGGCGCCGGCCTCGGTGCCTTCTTCATCTGGAAAGCCCTGATTCTGGCCGTTCTCATCTTTATCGGCCTGCGCAAGCTGAAATGGAGTCCCATTCTTTTCATTGGGCTCTCTGCCCTGGTCGGCATTGTTTTCAAGTTCTGACCGAATAACGGAGGCCCTATGAACACATCCTTTGATCCCCTTGCGCAGCGCTATCCCTCCCAGCGCTTCCCAATCTATGCCCGAAACGGCATGGTCAACTGTTCCAGTCCCATGGCTGCAGCCGCCGGCCTGGAAGCGCTTCGCCGGGGCGGCAATGCCATGGACGCGGCCGTCGCGGCTGCCGCCTGTCTCACCGTCACAGAGCCCACGGCCAATGGCCTTGGCAGTGATGCCTTTGCCCTGATCTGGTCCGAAAAAGACCGGCAACTGTACGGCCTCAATTCCAGCGGCCCTGCCCCGCAGCGGATTTCCCCCGAGCAGGTCCTCGCCACCGACGCAGCAGATGGGCATATGCCAAGGCTGGGCTGGACACCGGTCACGGTGCCCGGCGCCGTCGCTGCCTGGGCAGAAATCACAAAGCGCTTCGGACACCGGTCGCTTCGGGACAATCTGGCACCGGCCATTACCTATGCCCGGCAGGGTTATCCCTGTGCCCCCAACCTGGCCGAGGTCTGGCAGGAATCCTTCGACCTTTACCGCCGGGTGCTGAACGCGCCCTGCTTTGAGGCCTGGTTCAAAACCTTTGCGCCCCATGGACACGCGCCCGAAGCGGGCGATCTCATCCGTCTGCCGGACCACGCCGATACCCTTGAGGCCATTGCCGAGTCCGATGCCGCTGCCTTCTACACCGGTGACATTGCCCGCCGGATCGATGCGGAAAGCCGGAAGTTCGGTGGGTATCTGCGCTATGAGGACCTGGCCGCTTACCGGCCCCAATGGGTCACGCCGGCCAGCGTCTGTTACCGGGGATATCAGGTCTGCGAAATTCCGCCCAACGGACAGGGCATTGCCGCCCTGATCGCCCTCAACATCCTGAAGGAATTCACGTTCTCCGAGAAGGACTCCGCTGAGACCTGTCACCGGCAGATCGAGGCCATGAAAATGGCTTTTGCTGATGTTTTTGCCTGCGTCACGGATCCCCGTTACATGACGGTCAATTACGAGACACTCCTCACGCCGGAATACGGTGCCCGCCGTGCGGCGGAAATGGAAAGTACCGCCAGGGTCTGGACCTCCCATCTGCCGCCACTCAGCGGCACGGTTTACCTTTGTACGGCCGATGGGGAGGGAAACATGGTTTCCTACATCCAGTCCAATTACATGGGCTTCGGTTCCGGCATCGTCGTGGAGGACACCGGCATTGCGCTCCAGAACCGCGGCGCGGACTTCTCCCTGAATCCGGCGGATGCCAACTGCCTGGCTCCCGGCAAGCGTTCCTATCACACCATCATCCCCGGTTTCCTGATGAAGGACGGGAATCCCGTGGGGCCCTTCGGTGTCATGGGCGGATACATGCAGCCCCAGGGACACCTGCAGGTGGTCACCAACTACGTGGACTTCCACCTGGATCCGCAGCAGGCGCTGGATGCGCCCCGCTGGCAGTGGATGCGGGACAACACCGTTACTCTGGAAAGCCGCTTCAGCCCCTCCATCGCGCAGGCACTCCGCCGGAAAGGCCATCTGGTCCGCACGGACCTGGACACCCCGTCCTTTGGCCGTGGACAGATGATTGTCCGGCTTGAAAACGGTGTCCTGGTCGGCGGTACCGAATCCCGTACAGACAGCAATATCGCCTGCTGGTAAACGGTTCCCCGGTCTTCCGGCATCCCTGTTTCTCTTCCTCACAACGGTCAGATTTATGAAGGAGGATACTTCCATGAATCCCAATCTGTTCAAACGCAACGAACTCCTTGCACAGAAAGTCATCCGCGGTCTGCAGTCCCGCAATATGTCCGCCACCTATGCCGCCTCCCGGGAGGAAGCGCTTCGTCTGGCGCTTGAGCAGATCCCGGAGGGGAGCACCGTCACCATGGGCGGTGCCATGAGCGCCCACGAAATCGGACTGGTGGAGGCCGTCCGCAACGGCCCGTATACGTTTATCGACCGGGACGCCTGCGCGGACAAGCGGGCGGCCATGCTGGCTGCCTATGATGCCGATGTCTTTCTCTCAAGTGCCAATGCCATCACCGAGGACGGCATCCTGGTCAACATCGACGGAAATTCCAACCGGGTATCCGCCATTGCCCAGGGACCGAAGAAAGTACTTTTCATTATCGGGATGAACAAGGTCTGTGATGATCTGGACGGGGCCATGAAGCGGGCCCGCGCCGTGGCCGCTCCCATCAATGCCCAGCGCTTCGGCCTCTCGACGCCCTGTGCCAAAACCGGCTCCTGCATGGACTGCAAATCCCCGGATACGATCTGCTGCCAGTTCCTGATTACCCGCTATTCCCGTCATGCCGGCCGGATTCACGTCATTCTGGTCAATGACCCCCTCGGCTTCTGATTTCCGCTTACCGACAACTAACGCTCTCAAGGCGGGAGCCCGGTGCTCTGCACCGGCTTATCAAAGTGTGTCTCCCCGTCAATCATACGGTGCCGAAAGCCAAAGCAGCATCAAAGGAGGACAGTATGAAAGAATCCGAACTGCGCACATTGCTCTCCGATCTGAGCCTTGAGGAAAAGATCGGACAGCTGATCCAGCTGCCCGGTTATTTCCAGAATGCCGGAAACATTACCGGCCCTGCCGGTGACATGGGATTTACCCAGGAGGATCTGCGCCTTGCCGGAAGCTACCTCAGCATCATCGGCGCAGAGAAACTCAAAAAGATGCAGACGGAATTTATGGCGCAGCACCCGCATCACATTCCGCTGCTCTTCATGGCAGACATCATCAACGGTTACCGGACCGTGTTCCCCATTCCTCTGGCACAGGCATGCACCTTTGATCCCGAACTGGTGGAGGACAGTGCCGCTGTTGCCGCCCGGGAGGCCGCTGCCTCCGGGATTCACGTCACCTTCTCTCCCATGGCTGACCTGGTCCGGGATGCCCGATGGGGACGGGTGATGGAATCTGCCGGCGAGGATCCTTTCCTGAGCGGTCACATGGCGGCCGCCATGGTCCGGGGGTATCAGGGCAGCGATCTCAGGGAACCGGGCCGGATTGCCGCCTGTCTCAAGCATTTCGCCGGATACGGTGCACCGGAAGGCGGCCGGGATTACAATACCGTCGAGCTCTCCGAGCGCACCCTCCGGGAGGACTATCTGCCGGCCTATGCAGCTGCCGTCAATGCCGGCTGTGAACTGGTCATGACCTCCTTCAACACCCTGAACCGCATTCCCTCCGCCGCCAATACCTGGCTGCTGCGGGAAATTCTCCGCAGGGAAATGGGCTTTGAGGGAATGATTATCTCCGACTGGAACGCCCTTGAGGAACTGCTCGCCCACGGCATTGCCGCGGATCCGTCCGAAGCGGCCTTCCTGGCTCTTCGCGCCGGAGTGGACATGGACATGGTCAGCCCCATTTATGCATGCAACCTCAAAGCGCTGGTGGAAAACGGAAAAGTGCCGATGAAATGGATCGACGAGAGTGTCTGGCGCATTCTGTCGCTCAAAAACCGGCTCGGTCTGTTTGAACATCCTTTCAAGGATGCGGATGAGACCGCAGAGAAAACCGTTCTTCTCTCCGATGAAAACCGCCTCAGGGCCCGCAAATGTGCCGAGCAGTCCTTTGTCCTCCTTCGCAATGAAGATGCTCTGCTCCCCCTCAGCGGCACGGATGCCGTATTCATCGGCCCGTACGCGGAAAGTCCCCTGCTGAACGGCGTCTGGTCCATTTTTGCAGATGATTCGGATACGGTTTCCCTCGGTTCTGCCCTCCGGCGCTGCCCGCAGACCCGGGAGGTTCCCATCGCCCGGGGTTGCACGATGTGCGATCCCGAGCAGCCGCCCATTGGTTTCCAGCACCCCCTGCCCCTGGAAACACTGGATGCGGAAACGGCCCTGGAGGAGGCGGTCCGGCTGGCAAAGAACGCGGAAAAGGTCGTCCTCTGTCTGGGCGAACACCGGGAGTGTTCCGGCGAGGCCGCCAGCCGCGGCGATCTTTCCCTGCCCCGCTGCCAGCTCCGGCTCCTTGATGCCGTGGCCGCGGTCAATTCCAACCTCATCGTCGTGCTGTTTACCGGACGTCCCCTGGATCTCCGGCCTCTCGCGGAGAAGGCGAAATCCATCCTCCTGTGCTGGCTGCCGGGAACAGAGGGCGGCGAAGCCGTGCTGAACACGCTGCTCGGCGCGAACAATCCGAGTGGGAAACTCAGCATGTCCTTCCCTTACTGCACCGGTCAGGTTCCGGTCCATTACAACCACCTGAATACCGGCAGGCCCTGGAAAGGGGGCATCCGGGAGGGCCGCTTCGGTTCCAAGTACCAGGATATTCCAAACGCCCCCCTTTATCCCTTCGGGTACGGTCTCAGCTATACCACCTTTACCTGCTCCCCGGTGACGCTGAGTGCCGCGCATCTGACCCGTTCCTCCACCATCCGGGCCGCCGTTACCCTCACCAATACCGGCACCCGGACCGGAACGGAGACCGTCCAGCTGTACATCCGGGATCTGAGCGGCAGTGTCGCCCGGCCCGTCCGTGAGCTCAAGGGATTTACCCGCGTCTCCCTCGCCCCCGGCGAAAGTCAGGAAGTTGCCTTTACCATTACGGAGGAGATGCTGCGCTTTTACCGTCTTTCCATGGAATATGCCAGTGAATGCGGCGATTTCGATGTCTTTATCGGGTGCGACAGCCGGACCGATAACGGTGCACGCTTCACGCTGACCGAGTAATGCTCCCAGTATTCCCCACAGGAACCGTTTCTCCCTCCCGGATCCTGTCCGCACAAAACTTCCGTTTTTCCATGCCGGAAGTGCTGAGAATTCGCCTTGCCAGACAGTTCCCATCTGTCTATAATAACCACGGGGACAGGTATTTACTGTCTCACGCCCACATTCATTTACCCGGAGGTATTCAACATGATTGAAATGGACTGCAGCTGTGTTCAGGGTCATCACAGCATTCCAACCGAAGTAATCGAGATATCGGAAAATGCCCTGCAGAAAGTCGCCGGAATCCTGAAAGACTATCACCGGATCTTCCTGGTTGCCGACGAGAACACCTATGCCGTTGCCGGACAGCAGGTGGAGGCCCAGCTGAAAGAGGCCGGAATGCTTTCCCATTCCCTCGTCCTCCCTTCCCCCGCACTGCCCAATGCGGAGAATATCGGCAAGGTCCTGATTGGCGCCGGCATTGATACCGACCCGTATGACATCAACGCGTTTTCCCTGAATCCGGACTACATTCTGGCCGTCGGTTCAGGTTCCATCAATGACACCTGCCGCATGGTCAGCTACCGGCTGGGCATCCCCTACGGCATCGTCGGCACCGCCCCCTCCATGGACGGCTATGCCTCCGTCGTCGCACCGCTGCTGAACGGAAACCGGAAGATCATCTACAACTGCACCATTGCCCGTCACATCATCATCGACATCGGAGTCAATACACAGGCACCCTATCCGCTCCTTCTGGCCGGCATCGGCGACATGATCGCCAAGTACGTGGCCATTCTGGACTGGGAAATCAGCCGGGACCTGACCGGCGAATACTACTGTGACAACATTGCCCACATGGTGCTTGAGGCCACCGGAAAATGCATCGACGCCGCCTCTGACCTCAAATCCCGCAATCCGGAGGCCATCCGGCGCACCAGTGAGGGCCTGATTCTCTCCGGCGAATGCATCGCCTTCTGCGGTTCCTCCCGCCCCGCCTCCGGCACTGAACACATGGTCGGACAGACATGGGAGGTCATGGATGTGGAGGAGGGAAAAGTCCCGAATCTCCACGGCATTGAGGTCGGTGAGGCAACGTTTGCCGCCATCGAGATCTTCCGGATGCTGTATGAGGAGACCGATGACAAAGTCGTGCGTTCCCTGATTGAGAAGTACCTGCCGGACTTTGACCGGGTTGAGGCGCTGCAGAAGACCCTGCATCTTCCCTTTACCGTCACGGACCGGGACCGCTTCATTGAAGGCGTTCTCCGCGGCCGTACCTTCCGTGTCCGCTATACGATCCTGCAGTACCTGTATGACCGCGGTCTCCTTGAGCGCTATGCCGCCGAGGCCTATGACCGGGTCATGCGCAAACACTTTTACGGCACCTTCCGCGAGCAGTTCCCCGACTGGGAAGCCTGACCTTTCCGCTCACGGATCCCCGGGCTCCGGACAAAGGTCCGGAGCCTTTTCACGCCTCCCAATCTGTACAAATCTCTCCGGATATGGTACAATCCTTTTTGTGGTACATAACCACGAATAAAAGAAAGCGGCCGCTTTCCTGGCAGGGCCGCATGGACTGAACAGTAAGGAGGAATCCCCCATGGCGAATCGTATCGTACTCAACTCTGTTTCCTATCACGTACACGGGGCCATTGAGAACATCGTCCCCGAACTCCAGAGCCACGGCAAAAAGAAGGTTTTCATCTGCACGGATGCCAGCCTGATCAAGTTCGGTGTGGCCAGCAAGGTCACCGAGCTGCTGGATGCCGCAAAGATCTCCTATGCCATTTACAGTGATATCAAGCCGAATCCGACCATTGAGAACGTCCAGGACGGCGTTGCCGCCTTCAAGAAGGCCGAAGCCGACAGCATCATCGCCATCGGCGGCGGTTCCTCCATGGATACAGCAAAGGCCATCGGCATCATCATCACCAACCCTGAATTTGCCGATGTCCGTTCCCTCGAGGGCGTTGCGCCGACGAAGAACCACGCCGTATTTACCATCGCCGTGCCCACCACCGCCGGAACGGCCGCCGAGGTGACCATCAACTACGTCATCACCGACGTGGAAAAGAAGCGCAAATTCGTCTGCGTTGACACCAATGACATTCCGGAGGTCGCCGTTGTGGATCCGGATATGATGGCCAGCATGCCCAAGAGTCTCACGGCTGCCACCGGTATGGATGCACTGACGCACGCCATTGAAGGGTACATCACCAAGGGACACTGCTCCATCTCCGACATGTTCCACCTGGAGGCCATCCGCCTGATCAGCCGTCATCTCCGCGCCGCCGTTGAGAACGATCCGGAAGGCCGCGAGGGCATGGCACTGGGTCAGTACATTGCCGGCATGGGCTTTTCCAATGTGGGTCTGGGCATCGTCCACAGCATGGCTCACGGCCTTTCCGCGCTCTATGACACGCCGCACGGCGTCGCCTGCGCCATCCTCCTTCCCTGCGGTCTTGAGTACAATGCCAGTGTCGCCGGCAAGCGCTACCGGGCCATCGGCGAGGCCATGGGCGTTCCGGGCATTGATGCCATGGACGATGATGCCGCCGCCAAAGCGACCATTGCTGCCGTCAAGCAGCTCTCCGCGGATGTGGGCATTCCGGCCAACCTCAAGGGAATCCTCAGGGATGAGGATGTCACCTTCCTTTCCGAGAGCGCCTTTGCAGATGCCTGCTGCCCCGGCAACCCGCGTGATACCAGCGTTGAGGAAATCAAGGCCCTGTATCGCAGCATGATGTAATTTTCCTCAAAAAGAGCCCCCGCCTTGGGCAGGTGTACCGCCAAAGATTGAGTGAGCCAAAATAAAGGCTTTTACTACAAATTGCGTGAACCAAGTGGAATGAAGTTGGTGTGCATAAAGTTTGGAAATCCACAAACTCTGTACACCAACGTTTTTATGTGGTATAAAAGTA
>JAFUBF010000117.1 GCA_017460325.1 Clostridia bacterium
ATACGTCCACGGGTGTTATGACTCGATCAACGTAGATCCCAAGACCGAGATCTTAAGATCTCAGGCTAGTCAACCAGGGCTCTTGCAAAGACTGCGCAAGCCTCCACTTCAGCCCTTGGGCCAAGTGGTGGGTAATTGACCTCTTCTGTTCCATTCCATTCACCGGATTATACATGAAATTGCCGGATGTTTCAATCCGGTCACTGCCGGGATTTTGCCATTCCCGGGCAGGTTTTATCCTCTTTGCAGGCAAATGCCTGCACCGAATCAAACTGACTCATCCAACATATCGCTGATTTCATCCATAAGGCTGTCCAGATCTTCCAGCGCTTCCTCCCACTCGAGGAATTCCTCCGAATCAGGGTCCGCCGGCTCCATCTGTTCCAGGGTCGCATAGACCGCTTTCACTTTCTCCAGATAAGGAGCTATCTCCTTCGGTGTCATCCCGTCAGGATCAAACTCAGGGAGTTCACGCATGACCTCCATGATTTTCTGCTGCATTTCCACTTCGTTTCACCTCCCGGATTCCTCCGTTTTTTCTGAAAACCGGGCAATGCCCGCCCCGTAAGTATAAACGTTCGGCGGAAAAATCACAACCGAAAAGAATATCCCGAACGGAAATCCGTTTCCACGAGGCATTTTGCAAAACGCTGTCCAGAGGGGAAACAGATCATTTGCAATTTCACCTGTAAAACAGTACAATAACATCCGAAACGAAACGGCCCCATGCGGGCACGGTCAGGAAGGAGGAGATGCCATGCGCAGCCGGATTCTGTGCCTTCTCCTCCTTGTTCTGTTGCTGGCACTCCCCTCCGTGGCGGAAACCCGGGTGCTTCTTATCGCCTGCAGGGAATTTCAGACGCTCCCAAACCTTGGCACCTCCGTTTCCGGCAACCTGCAACTCCTGCAGGATACCTTCCTGCAGGCCGGTGTTGCCCCGGAGCATATCCGGATTGAGGATGGCACCATTGCCGGTTCGGAGCCCCTCCGGCAGGCCATTACGGACAGCTTTGGAGAGTCCGATGAGGATGACCTTTCCATCCGCTATCTGTGCACCCACGGGATTGACCGGTCCGGGGACCGTCCGGCTCACCTGGTCCTCTCGGATGGGAACGAAGAGCATTCCCTTGAGGCTGATGCCCTGTTCCGTCTTCTTTCCCCTCTCCGTGGTGATGTGCTGGTCCTGATCGATTCCTGCCATTCCGGCGCCCTGATCGGCCGGGGCATTCATGAGCCAACGCCGTATCCGCTGCCTCCGCATCTGCACGTACTGACCTCCTCCCTGGGCAGTGAATCCGCCTGGTATTACGGCCACCACCGCCTTTCAGACGGAGCCGTTTCCTACTTTGCCGATGCGCTCTGCGCAGGTCTCGGCCTTTACGGAGCCCTCAGTGCCGATGCAAACGGAGATGAGCAGGTTACCCTGTCGGAGCTTTCCACCTATATTCGGCGTACCGTTGCCTCCTCCACCTGTCAGGTCGCCTCCCGCAATGCTGGTCAGCTCCTCTTACCCACCTGCCCGGAATCCGACCGGAGTCGGCCTGTTTTCGGCTTTACCTGCGGCTCGCAGCTGATCAGCACCAGCAATACCGATTTTACCTTTTCCTTCAATGTCCGCCGGGAAGCCCGCATTGAATACCGGCTGATTCCGTATCAGGAAGGGCACTGGAACTGGGCCAGTCCCATTGTCATCCCGGACAGTGAATCCGGCCTGACCGGTCTGGGCGGAAAGACCCGTACCCTGTCCATTTCCCCGGAAAACCGATCCGAGAACGGCTACCTGATCTTCCAGATTTTCGCCTATGAACAGGACCGTTCCCCGCAGCTCTGTGCCGAGCGTCTCCTGGCCATTCAGGCGGACAATACGTCCCCGGATCTGACCCTGCAGGTCACGGACGCCAGTCTCAGTTCCGCCTACGGCCTGCCGGTTCTCCTCTCCGTCTCCCTTCCCTCCATCTTCCGCGTTTCCGTTTACAGCAGGGACGGCATGGAAATCCGGCGGCTTTATTACGGAGAACTGACCCGGCCCAGTCAGGACAACATCCAGGTGCTGACCTGGGATCTCCACGACGAGGACGGTCATCCCGTTTCCCCCGGCATCTATACCATTGAAATCATGGCCGTGCTTTCCGGTCAGCGCGTGACCACCTCTGCCGATGTAACCGTCTCTCCCTCCGTTTCCATCTCGCTATCCTATGATCTCTGACCGCATGCCCGTTAGCCTGTGCTCATTGGGCGGGTCGCTTCAATCTCTCCGTCCCCGGGATCGTTACTTTTTCTTCCAATCAATCCACCTAATCTCGTGTTATAATGACGACAGTCATGAAGGAAGGAGATGTCATTATGGCTCCTGCAATTCTCACATCCATGGTCGACGGGTCTGCTCAGAACACATTTGATGGAAAACAGGTCGATCCTTTCTACAGTGCCACCAATCAGGCCCACCTTATCAGGGCTATCCATGAGCTTAACGAAGGAAAAGGCACCATACACGAGCTGATTAAGGACGATGAATGAAGTCCGGTCAGACGATGCACGGAGAGACTGCCTTGTTTGGCAGTCAGCAGGTAAGTTCCCACTCAGTAAAACCTGAGTGGTTTTTCTGCCTCGAAAACATCAGGCTGAGCCTGACCGCCTGAAACGGATAGTCCAGACGGGTGTGACTTTCCCGTTCCGGACATCCATGATGTGCCCTATGGCCGGGTACTTGTCTGGAATGAAGGAGGGGCTTCCTTCCAGAAAAATAATGGTTGACGTTACCACGGTAAAGTGCTATCATAGCGCCATCGCACAGCACAAAACTATCAAACTGGAGGAATCCTTTCATGAAAAAAATGATCTGCCTGCTTCTTTCCGTCCTCTGCCTTTTTGCTGCGGTCGCCCTGGCTGCCGACAGTGATACGGTCGTTGGAAAGGGAAAGCTGGTTGTCGGTATTACCGATTTTGCTCCCATGGATTACAAGGATGCAAACGGAAACTGGATCGGCTTTGATGCCGATGTTGCCCGCCTGTTCGCCGCCTCTCTCGGCATTGAGGCTGAATTCGTTGAAATCGACTGGGACAACAAGGTTCTTGAACTGAACGCCGGTTCCATCGACTGCGTCTGGAACGGCATGACCCTGACGGACGAGGTCCTCAGTTCCATGGAATGCTCAAAGGCCTATGCCAATAACGCACAGGTCGTCATCCTTCCCATCGCCAAGGCGGAGGCAATGGATGATACCAGCGAGCTGGAAAACCTCACGTATGCCGTTGAGGCCGGAAGCGCCGGCGAGGCCGTGATCAATGAGCGCGGCTGGTCCAGCACCCCGGTTAAGGCTCAGGCGGATGCCCTGATGGAGGTGGCTGCCGGAACAAGCGACGCCGCCGTTATCGATGCGCTGATGGCCGCCGCCATGGTCGGTGAAGGCACCGGATACGCCAATCTCGCCTATACCTTCGCGCTGAACAGTGAGGAATACGGCGTCGGTTTCCGCAAGGGCTCCGATCTGGCCGAAAAGCTCAACGCGTTCATGAAAGACGCCTATGACAGCGGCAAGCTTCTCGAGGTCGCCAAGACGTACGGTGTTGAGGCAGCCATCGTCGCTCAGTAAGTTCGGCTTCTTCCTTTCTGCAGAGAATCCACGGATTCTCTGCTTTTTCTACGATTATACCGCAGGAGGCAGAAAATCCAGATGAAACTCATCCTTGAACAGATGCCCATCGTCTTACGCAGCCTGAATGTCGGCTTTCTGCAGACCATGCGTCTGTTCTTCGTCACGCTGCTTGGCGCCTTTCCCCTCGGTCTCCTCATCTGCATGGGGACCATGTCCCGCTTTAAACCGCTCTCCCTGCTTTGCAAGTTCTTTGTCTGGATCATCCGGGGAACACCCCTGATGATTCAGCTTCTCATCATCTACTATTTCCCGGGACTTGTGCTGCACAACAATATCTGGGGCAGCGGCGAAACCGGCCGCTTTACAGCGGCTGCCGTGGCCTTTATCATCAACTACGCCAACTACTTTTCCGAGATTTACCGCGGCGGCATTCAGAGCATTCCCGTGGGACAGGAGGAAGCCGGTCTGGTTCTCGGCATGACAAGGGCTCAGATTTTCTTCCGAATCAAGCTGCTGCAGATGATCAAGCGGATCCTCCCGCCCATCTCCAATGAAATCATTACCCTGGTCAAAGACACCTCGCTGGCCCGCATCATCGCCCTGCAGGAAATCATCTGGGCCGGTCAGGCCTTCCTCAAGGGCAGTCAGGGCATTTCCGGTGCCATCTGGCCCCTGTTCTTTACCGCTGTTTATTACCTGGCGGCCACCGGCCTTCTGACACTGGGGCTCGGAGCGCTTGAGAAAAAGCTGTCATTTTTCCGCTGAGAGGAGGGCAGGTTCATGTCAATTTTACAGGTCGAACATCTTCAGAAATCCTTCGGAAACACCCCTGTCCTCGATGACATCTCCTTTTCGCTTGAAAAAGGTCAGGTCCTCTCCATGATCGGGTCCTCGGGAAGCGGAAAAACCACCCTTCTTCGCTGTCTCAATTTCCTCGAGGCACCGGACTCCGGCACCATCCGGGTCAATGATGAGGTGATCTTTGACGGGCACAGCCGCCTGTCCGAGGCGGAAATCCGTTCCCGGCGGCTTCACTTCGGTCTCGTCTTCCAGAATTTCAACCTTTTCCCCCAGTATACGGCCCTTGAAAACGTAACACTGGCCAAAAAGCTCTTTCTCAAGGCGGAGAAGAAGGCCAGTCCGGCTGACCTGCGTCAGCTGGAAGAGGAGGGCATCCGGCTGCTCCAGCGCATGGGGCTTGAAAACCGGATGAACAATTACCCGCATCAGCTCTCCGGCGGTCAGCAGCAGCGCGTGGCCATTGCCCGGGCCCTGGCTCTCTCCCCTGACATTCTCTGCTTTGATGAGCCCACCTCCGCACTGGATCCCGAGCTGACCGGAGAAGTCCTGCGCGTCATCCGTTCCCTGGCCGACCACAATACCACCATGATTATTGTCACCCATGAGATGGCCTTTGCCCGGGATGTGGCCAATCAGGTCCTTTTCATGGACAACGGCCGGATTGCCGAGCAGGGCACGCCCGAGGAAGTCTTCGAACATCCCCGGGAAGAGCGGACCAAACAGTTCCTCGCCAGTTATAGCAAATCATAATCCTGACTGTCCCCTTGGGGACAGTTTTTCCTTTTCAGGGCTCCCCGCCCTACTTGACACTGATTCGTAATGTTGTTATCATTCCGCTTGGTTAAGTGTCAGAATGTACAATCCCTGGGCACTGTCCCATTTTCATGCCGTATGGCGGTAAAGGAGGGGGCAAAGGCCGCACCGGGTTGTCAAATCATGTTCCATATCAATCATACGGTGCCGAAAGCTAAGGCAACATGGAAGGAGCATCTGAATTGAAAAAAGTCTGCAAGCATCTCGGGTGGATCATCCCCCTGATTGTTTTTCTCGTCTGTTTTGGCCTGATGATC
>JAFUBF010000118.1 GCA_017460325.1 Clostridia bacterium
AACGCAATTCCTCCCCGCCCTAATGAGGACGGGGTCTCCTTGCTAACTGATGATGAAAATCGAAACCATTGCCTCTATCGCCGGACTGAACCGGAGATGAACCCTCTCTCTCCTGTCTGTGCCCGGCCAATGGGCACAATCTGAACGGAGTGGACAGGCCACTGTCTTTGTCCCGGATGTCGTGCTTTCCCGAATATGGAAGCGAGTACGTGTCCTGTCCGGTGGAGAGGCAAACGGGACGCCAGGCCGGAAGAAAAGCAAAAGCAGCCTGATTGCCACAGGCGATGCACAACGACGGACATAACCGGATCATTAGCCGTATGCCCTTTATCCTCCCGACAGGGACTTGCACGTGAGGCGGCACGGTTTTTGGAAAACATCCTGTTCCTTTCCCTGCATCCAATCACGGAAACGCATGCAGGATCCGCCGGAAGAGGAAATGGCAGATGATTGGTTCAGGTTCTGCTCTGCCGGCGGTCCTGATCCTGACCTGATGCATGCGCACAAAACGGCCGGGCAGATACCTGTGTGCCCCGGTTTGCAGCCGTAATCCGGGGAGAAGAACAGGGAAGAGCGGGAGCTGTTTCCGAAAGTGACACGGCGGACATTGAAAACCGGCCGGGTTTCTGGTATACTCGGTGAGGCCTGAGAGCAGGTGTAATGAGAGCAGAAACAGGGGTTTCAAGGAAAAGTCTCTTTTTGAGTGAAGCAGGTGCGGATCGGGGAAAGGGGCTGAACAGGACAGATGTCTCCAGAGGTTTGGAACGGCAGAGGAAAAGACATGCAGGAAATCACGGTCGATACGGAGATGGAACAGATTGCCAACGTGACGAATTTCGTCAATGCATTCCTGAAGGAGCTGGGATGTCCAACCCATGTTCGGATTCAGCTGGACGTGGCAGTGGACGAATTGTTTGGCAATATCATCCGGTACGCGTACGGCGATAAAATCGGGCCGGTGACGATACGGATGGAAGCGGAGGAGGACTCTCTGGATGTTGTGCTTACGTTTATTGATCAGGGGATTCCCTTTAATCCGCTGACCAAAGAGATGCCGAATACATTTGGCCTGAAAGCCAGAGAGCGCCCGATTGGCGGTCTCGGACTGTTCATGGTAAAGAAGACGATGGATGAGCTTTCTTACGAATACCGGGACGGAAAAAACATTCTTATGGTACGGAAGAAAATTGAATGAATCCATGCCCGACAAACCGATACAGAGATGGACATAGCGCCCCACACATAATCGACAACAGGAGGAAAAAATCATGTTAGAAACAACGTATGTCAAGCAGGGGAACACCCTTACGGTCAAGCCGACGGGACGACTGGATACCCTTACCTCGCCGATGCTGGAGAAAGAAATGCAGCAGTATCTGGACGGGATTACGAACGTGATCATGGATTTTGAAAACCTTGAGTATCTGTCCTCGGGCGGGCTCCGTCTGCTGCTGGCAACGGAAAAGCTGATGGAAGAGCGGGGCGGTTGCCTTGAGGTGATCCATGCAAATGAATACATCATTGAGGTGTTCGCCATGGTCGACTTCATGGACGTGATCAAAGTGGAGCAGGATTAATCTGCTGCAGTCCTGTTGACTGAGGGATAACTGGCAGGTACGCTTTGGAAGAACGCTCAAAACGGGTAACCGTCTGAGCCTGAGGGCAGGACGGACTCACTGAATCCACCGGGAAAGTGCTCCGTGGGGAGTTTGCGTTTAAGAGCCGGACATCTGATCTTCCGGGGGATAGCCCATGCCCGTACAGTTCCGGGAATTCGCACATTACAGCGGGGAAAACCGGGGAGATTTCGATGAAGACGCAGGAAAAGGGAATGGAGACCGTCGTTAAACTGATGTTCCGGCTGTTGCCTGTCCAAATTCTTCTGTTTATGGTCGGTGCCGTTAACGGGCTCGTTTCGAGCTTTTTTGCCAGCAACTTTATTGGCGCAAACGCCATGGGCGCTGTGGGCCTGTATGGTCCGGTGGATACGCTGATCAATGCCATCCGGACACTGCTGGCCGGCGGTTCTGCCATTCTGTGCGGGAAGTACATGGGCAGAAACGATCAGGAGAAGGTGCGAAACGTATTCACTCTGAACATGTTGCTTTCAGCGGCCGTCGGGGTTTTGTTTACGGTCCTTCTGCTGGTGGCCGGCACGTTGAATCTGACGGGCTTCTTTACCCGGGATGAGGCTGTGCGTCCTCTGTTTAATGCCTATCTGAATGGGCAGGCCGTCGGGATTCTGCCTCTGGTGATGGGTAACCAGCTGCCGGTTTATCTTTCCCTTGAAAACAGGCAGAACCTCACCATGACAGCCAGTCTGATCTATATTGGCGTCAACATAGCACTGAACTTTCTGTTTGTGCAGGTCCTGCGCATGGAGGCATTCGGTCTTGCGCTGGCCTCTGCCCTGGGACTTTGGGTATTTTTCGGCGTGCAGGCGGTTTATTTTCTGCCCGGAAAATCCAAAATCCGGCTGGAATGGAAGCAGATTTCCTGGAAGGAAAGCACGGAAATCCTGCGGACGGGGTTCCCCGGTGCTGCCGGTTCAGGGTATCAGACGGCCCGCGGGCTTATCGTCAACAAACTGCTGGTGAGATTTGTTGGCAGCGTGGGCATTTCGGCTTTTGCCACGGCCAATAATCTGCTCAGCATTTTCTGGGCCATTCCCGCCGGGATGCAGGCCGTTTCGCGGCTGATGATCAGCATCAGCGCAGGCGAGGAAGATCTGGAGACGCTGGAGGATGTGATGCGGAACATGTTCCGGCGATTCGTTCCCATCATGTGTTGTATCAGTGCACTGCTTATCCTGTGCGCGGAACCCTTCACCCGACTGTTTTACCGGGATTCCTCCGATCCGGTGTACATGATGACCGTCTGGGGATTCCGAATCCTGCCGCTGTGTATGCCGCTGAGCATCATCTGCATGCATTTTACGTGCTACGGGCAGGCAATGGGCCAGAACGGTTTCGTAAATTTCCTTGCGCTGATAGACGGTGTGGTCTGTGTTGCTGTATTCTCTGCGATTCTGATCCGTCCTCTTGGGATCAACGGCGTTTACGTTGCCAATGTTCTGAACGGTATCTGCTGTTTCCTGGTGATCATCAGGTATGCGTGGATGAAGAAGAAGCGTTTCCCGTGCAGGGTCAGGGATCTGATGGTCGTTCCGGAGGGCTTTGGCGTAGAGGCGGATGCCAGAATCGACATCACTGTCCAGAATATGGATGAGGTGCTGAAGGTTTCCCGGAATGTAACTGACTTCTGTAAAAGGCGGGGCATTGACGGGCGCAGGGCCTATATGGCCGGGCTCTGTCTTGAGGAAATGGCCGGAAATATCGTGGCACATGGGTTTACGAAGGATAGCAAGAAGCACCTGATTGATATCCGCGTGGTGCATAAGAAGGATCTCCTTCTTCGCATCCGGGATGACTGTGTTCCCTTCAATCCGAAGGAACGAAACGAACTGACCAATGGACCGGACCGTTTCCGGAACATGGGAATCAAAATGGTATACAAGGCCGCCCGGGATGTAAAATATCAGAGCGTTCTGGGAATGAACGTGCTGACCATTCGAATCTGACGGGCATCTTCGATTCCCGGAACGAAGACGGATGTTTTCAGCTTCCTGCAGGCCTGCCAATGTGGGGCAGCCCGGGTCAATCTGATAAAGCTCAGGAGTGCGGATCTGCACTCCTGTTTTTTTATGCTCTCGTCCATCCACGATGGATTCATACGGAAAAAAATGAACGGAACGAAAAGCAGCTTTCCATATGTTTGGAATATGAATTGAATTCGATCCGGTCAGAGCGTATAATGTCCTTGACGAAAAGTGCTCTTTCCACTATTGTGCAGGAAATCGGTTGAGGAGAAAGACGTAGTATGAATGAACAGCAGACTGGAACGCCCCCGAGAAGAAGACGTGAAACAGTATTAAATCCGGCGATCGGCGGATCCTCCGGGACGACCGCTGAAAGAGAAACAAGGGCTGATTCCGGGACTTCATTTCCCGTCCGGGAACTTTCGGGGACAGGTGCCGGCATTCAGGAAAATCAGGCCAGACGCAGGTCTAGCCGCGGAACGGTGCTGAATACTGCAATTCAGGGATCTGCATCTCAGCAGCCGGCCAATGTTCGCGGAACGGTGCTGAATACAGCGCTTCAGGAGTCTGCACTCCGTCAGCCGGACAGAGGGCAAACGCCCAGTGTTCGCGGAACGGTACTGAATACTGCAATTCAGGGATCTGTTTCCCGACAGCCGGACAGAGGGCAAACGCCCAATGTTCGCGGAACGGTACTGAATACTGCAATTCAGGGATCTGTTTCCCGGCAGCCGGACATTGGGCAAACGCCCAATGTTCGCGGAACGGTACTGAATACAGCGCTTCAAGAGTCTGCTTCTCGGCAGCCGGACAGAGTCCAGCCGGCCAATGGCCATGGAACGATGCTGAATCCGGCGCTTCACGGGTCGGTGCGTCAGGAGGACAGAGGCCAACCGGCGGGGGGTGTGCGCGGAACAGCTTTGAATCCGGCTGTTGCAGGAACAGCACCTAATGGGATGGAATCCGGTGGAAGGCCGGCAGGCGTCAGAAAGCGTGGGACGGCCTTGAACCCGGCGCTCAGCGGACAGACACCACAGGAATCGGGTGGCGGCGGACGCCGTGAAACCATGATGAATCCGAACATCCCCAATGACCGGAGACCGGTGAATAATCAGCTGATCATTGGGGATGGCATTCCCGCAGGAACGGTGCTGCTGGACAGGTATGTTGTGGAAGGCCGGATGAATGTTGAATCCGGTGAGGCGGACCTGTATGTCGTCAGACTGGATCAGAGGGAATTTGTGGCGAAACTGTATCGCCGGAAATCGTCCATCAAGCCGGAGGTTGTGGAGAAGCTTCTGGCGATTCGTTCACCCGGTGTGGCACGCATTTTTGACATCGGGGAATACGATGATCATACCGTTGAAATCATACCGTATTACCGGAATGGAACCCTTCAGGGACGGCGTTTTTCGTTCCATGAGCTGAAGGAATGGATCATTCCCTCACTGAATCAGGGACTGCATGACCTGCATGAAACGGGGATTATTCATAAAGACCTGAAGCCCTCCAACATCATGCTCAATGATGACGGGCGAAGCGTGTCCATCATCGACTTCGGCATCAGCTCCGTCAGGCAGAACGGTGCCTCGTTCCTGGTTACACAGACAGGGCGCACGCCGATCTATTCGGCACCGGAAACGGCGGGAGATCTTTTCCTCATCGAATCAGATTACTATTCTCTCGGAATTACCATTTTTGAACTCTTTACCGGAATGCTGCCCTATGATGGCCTGACGGATGAGGAGCGGATGCGGATCATCGCCCTGCAGAAAATTCCCTGTCCGCAGGACATGCCGGATGAACTTAAACAGCTGGTCTGGGGACTGACCTATTCGGATCTGACCAACCGGAATAACCTGAAAAATCCGAATCGCCGGTGGACCTATAACGAGGTCCTGCGGTGGTGCAAAGGCGAGAAACAGGTAACCCCCGGGGATTCTTTCAGCGCCGGGGCGCAGGCACATCCTTACTGGTTCCGTGGCAAATCCTATACGGACCTGATCAATCTGCTGCTGGAATTCAACCGGTACTGGGAAGAAGGAAAGAAACAGCTTTCCCGGGATAATCTCACCAGATATTTCCTTGAGAGTAATATTGATCAGACCCGGGCAACCTACTGCCAGGAAGCAGTGGAGGAGACAAACCGTGGCGGGAATGAGGACCTGATTTTTTTCAGAACCATGTATTATGTCTGCCCGGAGATGCGGAATTTCCTGTGGAAAGGACATGCCTTTGCGGACCTGGTGGATCTGGGGAAGACCGTGCTGGATAAGATGCAGAGAGAAGATTATTCCATGGATGCTCTGCTGGATGATCTGATGGAGAACGGCGCTCTTTCCCTTTACCAGCGCATTCAGGATTGGCGGATGCAGGGATCCGAGAACGGGAAAAACATCGAATCGGCGCAGTTCAGGGCACTTGAAGCACTGGAAACGGCAGGACGGGCAAACCGGGACAATCCGCAGGTTATCCATGTTCTTTATGCTCAGCTGGGCTTCATGCTCTCCGGGAGTCATACGCTTGTCCTCGACGGAAATGCCTTCCGAAATGTGGACGAGGTGACCGAATGTGTGCGGCAGTCTTTGGAAGACCCGGACGTGTTTGACAGACTTTACGGGAGGCTTATGCGTCCGGATGGTGATTTGAAGCCGGTTTTTGAGGCCTGGCTTCTGACGCAGAATAAACGTGCGGATATTCAGAAATGGCGCAAAACGGAGATGATCTAAGATTGGGCCCGGCGCTCTGCGCCGGTGTGTCAAAGATTGTCCTATATCAGTCATACGGTGCCGAAAGCCAAAGCAATACTGGAGGAGCGGGCCCGGCGCTCTGCGCCGGTGTGTCAAAGATTGTCCCATATCAGTCATACGGTGCCGAAAGCCAAAGCAATACTGGAGGAGGAAAGAAATGAGTGGACCGAAAACCTCTGCTGTGCGGGTAAGCGACCAGCAGAGGGTAGAACTGGCCCGTCAGCAGGCGGCTGAACTGCAGGCAAGGCAGCTTCAATATGAGCAGATGGAGAGAGATCTGTTCAATCAGGAGGAAGCCCGGCGGGAGGCCAATTTTGAGCGGCTTCACGAAGAGCTGGCAGAAATGAGAGAGCTGATCGCCGGGATTGAGGAATGCCGGGGGCAGTCCTGGTTCTCCGGCGGGACACTCGAGGCGACGCTGCCGGTGGTCGAGGCAGCAGAGTGGGATCTGCAGAGGATTGAACAGGGACGCCCGAGAACAGTCAGCAGCAAGCTTATTGCAGATAACAGGATTCTTGAGAGCCATATTAAGAAACTAAAGCAGTGTATGGGAGGCGTTCGCGAGACGAACGAAGCATACAGCCGGGTCCGAGAGCGACAGCGGGAAGGACAGAAAGGACAGCTGGCACTGCAGGCGGAAATGATCCGCCAGAAAATTCACGAACTGGCGACAGATGAGGGACAGACGGATCAGGAAGAAAAGGATGCCGGGATGCGGCAGCTCATGGAGGCGTTGCAGACGCTGAATCAGATCATCGCGATTCATGAACCGACGGCATCCGACCTGGATACGTTTCAAAGGGTGGCCGGGCAGGCAGAGGCTCAGATCGCCCATATCGGACAGATTCGGGCGGCGCGGGCTGCTGAGGTGGCCCGGGCAGGCGCCAGACGGATCGATGCCGGATTTGCCCTGTCCTTTGCGGCGCCGTTACCAAAGAAACCGGATGGAAGACCTCAAAGGGTGGCGTTTAACAGTCAGAGGTATATCCAGGTAACAGACAGGCTGAATGAACTGGATGAACTGAACCTGTCTGTGGAGCTGCGGACGGAACTCGGCAATCTCCAGGAGGAGATCGACAAAATACGGGATAATGATTACCTGGAAAACTTCACGCTGGCTGTGCTGGAGCCGTTTGTCCGGCGGTGCAGAAAAGAGGATGAAATACGGACGGTATATGACAAGTTACTGGCCAGATGTCAGATCCTTGCCGATGTCTGTGGCCTGAACATGGAGCCGGTGGAGGTTACGCCGGCAGGAATTGAAATGCTTCAGGCGCAGATTGCCGGGCTTGAAAAGGCAGATATGGAACGCCGGGAGAAGGCGTATATCGATCAGGCCGTGGATGAGGTCATGCGGGAAATGGGCTATGAGCTTGTGGGTGACCGGACGGCCGTCAAGCGAAGCGGGCGGACGGTGCGGCATGAGCTGTATTCCCTGAACGAGGGGACTGCAGTGGATGTGACCTATGGGGCAAATGGCCAGATTTCCATGGAGCTGGGAGGTCTTGATACACAGGACCGTGAGCCGACCGGGGCAGAGGCGTCCCAGCTGGCGGAGGATATGCGGGAGTTCTGTGCACATTATGAGACACTGGCCCGCAGGCTGGCTGACCGCGGAATTGAAATGCGGCACATGCAGCTTCTTCCACCGGATGAGCAGTTTGCCCAGATTATCAACATCAGCGACTATCGCCTGACCGGGCGGGAACTGAGTGGATACAGTGCTGTCCGGCAGAAAAAAGCTGGTCAGATGCATCGTTCAAAGGGTCCCGGCATTTAGCCGCCGGACAGCCAGGTGCCGGTGAGAGGATTGGGCCCGGTGCTCCGCACCGGTTTGGCAAGTGATGTCCCATATCAAGCATGCGGTGCCGAAAGCCAAAGCAACAACAGAGGATTGGGCCCGGTGCTCCGCACCGGTTTGTCAAGTGATGTCCCATATCAAGCATGCGGTGCCGAAAGCCAAAGTAACAACAGAGGATTGGGCCCGGTGCTTCGCACTGGTTTGGCAAGTGATGTCCCATATCAATCATGCGGTGCTGAAAGCCAAAAATAATAGAGGAGAGAGACAATGGCGAAATATAAGATTTGCCCTGATTGCGGACGTTTGAACCCGACGAACGCACTTGACTGTGAGTGTGGGACGGATCTTTCGGAGATCCATGTCAGCGACGAGGCCTTTGCACCCCAGAGGACGGAAACATCTGTTCGGATGGTTCGCATCTGTGAGGCCTGCCATGCCCAGAACCCGCCCAGTGCCAGAAAATGCAGGTGCGGGGAGGATATTTCAGATATTTCTCCGGTGCCGGAGAGCTCGGTACCGGGGGCGCAGGCTGCTCCGGAAGTGGCGTCACCGTACCGGGAACAGATGGAAAGACCGGTACGGGAGACATGGACGGCCCCGGCCGCACCGGTGCAGGTCAGTCCGAAGAACTATATGCTTTCCAGCCTGGACGGGGATCTGCTGTACCAGATTTCGGAAGGGGAAACGGTACTCGGGCGTGAGGCCGAGCTGGCAGATTACCTGGAGAAGCGTCTTTACGTGAGCAGGCGACATGCCGCACTGAGGCTTGAGGGTGACCGGCTGACCATTGAAAATCTCCGGGCGACGAATATGACATTTGTGAATAACCGGAGCCTGGGCGACCAGGCTGTGGAACTGCATGAGGGCGATGAGATCGGACTGGGCGGGAATTCTGTCGGTGGAAGCCGGCAGGACCGGGCGGCCTACTTCCGTGTGGTGCGTAAGTGATGTACATTGCCAGAATCCTGTATCCCGTTGAGGTTCTGGGTCCCGGGAAACGCATCGGCATCTGGTTTGACGGGTGCCGTCATCACTGCAGGGGATGCAGCAATCCGGAACTGTGGGAACAGCAGGAACGATACAGGGTCAGTGGGGAAAATGTACTTGAGATGATCCGGCTCATTGCCGGGGAGAATCCGGTGGAGGGATTCACGCTGACGGGCGGCGATCCGTTCCTGCAACCGGAGGCGCTGGCGGAACTGCTGCCCGCGCTTTCGCAGATCAGCGGGGACATTCTTGTCTACACCGGGTATCTGTATGAAGACCTGAACACGCGGTTTCCGCAGCTGCTGTCGGAGATTGCGGTCCTGATTGACGGACCCTATGTGGAAGCACGGAACCGTGCGCTGCCTCTGATCGGGTCGGACAATCAGCGAATCCTCTTTCTCAAAGAGGAATATCGGGAACGGTATGCCCCGGTTCTCAGGCAGCGGACCAGCCGGATTCAGAATTTCCGGGTTCGTGACGGCGTGATTTCCGTGGGCATCCATCGGGCGGATTATAAGGAGCAACTGGCAGAGTCGGCCAGGAGAAAAGGTCTGGAGATTGAGCATGAGTGAGGAAGTTTATTCAAAATGGCATCAGGAAATGGAAATTTTCCGCAGAATAAAGCCGTGTCTGATTCTGGAGGGAAATATTCTTGACAGCTATATTTATCCGGAGGAGGGCACCATTCCCAAAGGGACCATTGTGCGTCTTCCTGCATATCTTCACTATTACCTGAAGGATCTCGGGTATGAGAACATCGTGATGTTCGATGATATCCGGGGGTTTACCAATCCCTGCGAAGATGGGTACATTCAGCGCTTTGCCACGCTGGTGCGTGCGCGGCTTGAAAACGGATGCATCCGGGCGGAATTCCGGGGAAAGGCATCCAATTCGGCTGCCCGGCTGATTGCCTCCGCCATGACGCAGCGGGGGACACCGACGGCTGTGATCATGGATTTTGCCTCGCGGTATGTCAGCGATCCCGCCAACCTCCAGCAGTCGGAGATCGAAGGGTTTACGGTACTGCAGCAGGCTTCTCTTGAAGCCGGTGAGGTGCGAACGGAAAGCGGGACTCTCCGAAACCTGGTGCTTCTCCTGGTGAACAAGATCAACGATGTGCCTGCCTGGTTCTATCTCGGGAACCCGAACGTGAAACCCATTCTGCTGCGGACCCCTTCCAGGGAAGAACGGATGCAGATGGTCAGCGGGAGCAATTTTCAGTCCTTCTTTGATGCGAAGGTGTACCGCGAGGACCGGCCGGAATTTGAGGCCAGTCCTGAAGAACTGGAAAAGATCCGGGACCGGTTCATCGGCCTGACCGACGGGTTTTCCTTTACGGAAATGAACGGGCTGCGTCGGCTGTGCAAGAACCAGAAGTTCCGGATCCGGGAGATGTGTTCGGTCATTGACCTGTACAAGTTCGGCATTCGGGAAAACCCGTGGGACAGGCTGGATGTCCGGGATTTCCGGAATGCGGACAGGGAGTTTGAGCGGCGCGTCAAGGGACAGCCGGTGGCGCTGATGCAGACGCTGGATGTGGTCAAGCGGGCCATGACGGGACTGTCCGACATTGCCAGCAACAACCACGGAAAACCGAAAGGAGTCCTCTTCTTTGCGGGACCTACCGGAACCGGAAAGACGGAGATGGCCAAGACACTGGCCGAGAAGCTTTTCGGGGACGAAAGTGCCTGCATCCGGTTTGATATGAGTGAGTTCAGCCAGTCGCACAGCGATCAGCGGCTGCTGGGTGCCCCTCCGGGCTATGTCGGTTACGAAGCGGGCGGTCAGCTGACCAATGCGGTGAAAAACAACCCGTTCTGCATTCTGCTGTTTGATGAAATCGAGAAGGCGCACCCCTCCATTCTGGACAAGTTCCTGCAGATTCTCGAGGATGGGCGCATGACGGATGGCAAGGGGGAAACGGTCTATTTCTCGGAGGCGGTCATCATCTTCACCAGCAATCTGGGAATTTATGAGCAGACGGCCAGCGGGGAGCGGGTGCAGCTGGTTTCCCCGGAGATGTCCTATGAGGAGATCAAAAACCATGTGCGTCAGGGAATCGAGAACTATTTCAAGACGCAGCTGGGCCGGCCGGAAATCCTGAACCGGATCGGGGAGAACATCGTGGTGTTTGACTTTATCCGGCCGGAGGTGGCGGAGCGGATCCTTCGGGCACGTATTGAAAAGATTACGGCCAATTTGAGGACGGAGAAACGGATTGACCTGCAGATGGCGGACAGGGCCTGGGCGGTTCTGCTGGAGCGGGCCGTTTCCAATCTGGAAAACGGTGGCCGGGGAATCGGGAATATCGTGGAAAGTCTGTTTGTCAATCCGCTGTCCCGGTATCTGTTTGATAACGGTCTGTTCTCGGACTGCCGGATCTGTGTGGAGGATATTCAGGCAGAGCAGATGCCGTATACCCTGATCTGCCGTGTTGGGGGAAGACAGATATGACACTTGAATGCGGGCTCTGCGTGCAGCGGGGCGTGAATAAGATGGAATGTCAGGATACGGCGCTGGCAGGGCAGGACGTATTTGGTGAGGGCCGGATCACTGTGACCTGCAAGTCGCCGGCCTGGGTAGCCCTCCTTGACGGTGTCGGAGGGAATGCCGGCGGCCGGGAAGCCTCCCGGTTTGCGGCCACTGAACTGGCGGCAAGCGAGCCCGAGGCCGAGGTCGAAAGTGTCCGCAACTGGATTGCCGCCATTAACCGGCGGCTGCTGGCTGAGGGCGCAGCGAGCGGCCTGACACAGATGGCGACCACGCTTGCCGGAATTTTTTTTACGGACAGGGGACAAGTGCTGGCCTGTGCCGGAAACACGCGGGTCTATGCCTTTCTGGGAAAGTATCTCAGTCAGCTGACACGGGATCATACGACCCTGCAGATGCTGAGGGATCTGGGGATCGAGGACAGTTCCTGCAATCCTGCAGAGATTCTGTGCTGCATGGGTGGCGGGACGCCGAATTATCTGGACCGCCTTGCTGTGTCACCCGTATTTGAACGTGGGATGCCGCAGACGGTTCTGATGACGACCGACGGAATTCATGATATACTGACCATTGATGAAATGGAGCAAATTCTCTCTGAGCCCGGAACGCTGCAGGAAAAGGCGGAACGTCTCTGCCGCCGGGCAGTAGAACAGGGGTCGGAGGATGACTGCAGTGCGCTGCTGGTGCATCCATGGATTGGAGAACAGTGAACGGGGAACAGTATAGGAGGCTTTATGGGGAAACTCATTGTTAACGGTGAAACTACCGGTACCTCGCTGCCTTTCTTTACGCTGGTGCAGACAGACCCGGGGGTTCGGGGAGTGCTTGTGGTTTTCATTGTCCTGCTGGTGCTCCTGATCCTGGTTCGCCTGCTGCACATGCGGGTAACCCGTAATTACCTGCAGGTAAAGGGATTTGAGGGGCTGGCGGATGAGGAGAAGGAGGCCAAGCGCCTGAAAGCAAGGCAGGCGGCACTGGAGGAAGCCATTCGCGGTCATGAGGCGGCAATTCGGAGAGACAGAAACATACAGGCATTTATGGGAAAATTGTTGGGTTAAGCCCTGCAGAATGATCCGGGAGGCGTAAACGGTGGGCGTAATTTTAGGCATTATTTTCGGCATCGCTGCATTTGTGATCATCGCGCTTCCGTTCGTGATGGTCTGGGACATATTGAAAAGCATCTATGCTTCTCTGGTGATAAATTACCCTTTTCTTGGGGCACATCCGGCCGTGATGGTGCTTGCCCTTCTGAGCGTGTTGTTTCTGATCACGATCCTGGTTGGAATCGGGGACATGCTTTTGTGCAGGCTTCGGGTAAAGATGGACAGCTATCAGAAGCTGCGGGAGGAGAACCGGCGGCTGGTTAGAACCCTGGAGGCAGCGGACAGGCGGGAAAAGGAACTGGCCCGCCAGGAGGAAGAGATCGGGGAGCAGGCGTCACAGGCCTTTTACAGGAACCGGACGGCCATGGAACAGAACCTCAGGTTTCACGAGCGGACGCTGCAGCGTAACCGGCTCTGTGTGTTGCTTGCGTCCATGGGTTCTGCGGAGGCATCGAAACTGGTCGTTCGCGTGAACGGGGAGGACGTCCGGAAGCAGGAAAAAGAGCTGCTGGACAGTTTTGAAAAGGTTAAAGAGCGATTTGCACAATGAGGGAGAAAGAGCCTGTCTTTTTGACAGGTTTCAGAGGAGCACAAGATGGCAACGTGGAAATGCACAGCCTGTGGACGTGTTTTTGATGACTTCGGCGGGACCCCTGTATGTACCTGTCAGGCAGCCGGAACAAGGCTGGTTCCTGCCGAGAATCGGGGCAGGAAACGGAGGGGCGCGTCGGAGATGGTTCCGGTCGTCCCCGGAAACAGGGAAATCCTGCCGCAGGAACCGGGTCCTGTGGCCACACCGGTACAGGCGGATGCGGAACTGGAGGGACTTTACCGGAGAGTTACGGATCATGTTGCCAGGAACGCCGATAAGTCCACTTACCTGAAGGGACTGACGGACAAACTTGAGGAGGAGTATCAGGCGGCTGTTAGGTCCATCCGGCAGCAGCATGATGCGGATACCGAAATGATCCGCCAGGCGTGCCTGGTCAGCATTCAGGCAGAGGAATCGAAAGCACTGGCCGAGATTGAGGCGGAACGGGCCCGATTGCTCGACCGACGGAATGAGCGGACGCGCGAAAAGAAAAACATCGCGAAAATGCTGCTGAGCAGACTGCGTCAGATGAGTAAACTCAGCTGGTTTGCGGGCCTTACCGTTTATGTGCTGATGGTCATCTTTATGGTAACCCTCATACGGAATGACGCGTTACAGGTGAATCTTGTGTCAAGCGGCGGAAAAGTCGATCTGGTCGATACGCTGCTGATGCTGTTCATCATTCTTCCGGTGCTTTCGCTGTTTATTGCCATTGTGGTGGAATGCTTTGTGCGCTTTGAAATGTGGTTTTACGGAATTGACCGCAGAAACCGGCGAATCAGTGAGAGAAAGTTTACCTCCATTGGCCGGAGCTATGAAGAAGGGAATGCCTATCTGGCAGACCAGGAGGCGATTGTTCGCAATCATGTCAGGGGAGATTCCAATGTCATGAATCTGCCCTGTGTGGATGCCTTTATGAACCGGTATGCCGAAATTACGTCGGAAGCGGATGAGAAGCAGGCCGTATTGGATGAACAGACGGAAAAGCAGATCGCCGGGAAGAAACAGAACCTTGAGAAACAAAAGAACAAGGTGAAAGATGACTGGATCAATGAAACGACCCAGGCGGCACGGAGCTGTGCGGAATACTTTGAATACCGGTATCGGGATCTCGGGGTCAACCGTGGGCCGGCATTCTGGCTGGTGTTCCGGTTCTGCGGGCGCGATGGTGTCATTGCTCAGGCACCGTGGGGAAGCAGTCAGACTCACACGGAGGTGCACATCCGTGTTTCGGTATCGGAGACGCAGCTGTACGTGAAGATAACGGATATCGACGGAAAAGAGCTGCTGTACGATTCGGATAATCAGCGCTATCAGTTCAGTCGGGTCAATCAGGCAGATCTGACGGAGCCGGCGGAGCGGTACGGCTATGCGAATGCGCTGATGCTCTGCACGGTATTTGAGGCGAAAAAGATCCTGGAACAGGCCGGGTATGGGTATGGGTATGATATAACCTTTGAACTGAGGTTTAAAGGTGCGGATGTGGACGGATTTGAGATCATCTACGACGGGTCTATCGAAGATCAGTAAGAAACGGGGGAAACCATGCAGTCTTTCAGGGAAATACGGCAGATGTATGACCGGATTCTTGAACAGCTGACAGAAATCAATGCCCGGCATGCGAAGCAACAGGAACAGGCTGCCGAACGGCAGAAAGCGGAGCAGCAGAAACAGAATGCGGCCATGGACAGGCTGACGGAATTTCAGAATCAGTGGCGTCAGCTCTTTGAGTTTGCCCGGCGCAATCAGAGAAAATACGGGACACAGGGAACCGAGTACGTGTTCAGCTCCTATACACCGCAGGATATGCAGGATGAACTGCAGGAGATGATGAATGAGGCGGCCATGGCCCGGGATCCGGGTAACCGGTACATCAGGGAACAGGCGGTGGCCGGGGCGTTGATCCAGACGCTGACCTATATTTCAGAGCAGGAAAGCCAGCTGAAAACAGCGCTTCGCCTGAGCGCGGGATCGTTTCCCATGTTGCCGGAGGACAGCACCGGACAGGTGACCTCCCTCTCCGGCCAGATCCGTGAGCTGTTCCTGAAATGCTGGGAGTGGAGAGACGCCTGCGAAGATGTGACGCTTGAGGCCATGCCTCTGTTTGGCTTTCAGGCCAGACCCTTCCCGGTCCTTCCGGGAGACCGGATTGCGCTGCCCCGGGTGCGGAACAGCACCTGGCCCTTTGAGGAAGAGGAGGATGGTTCGGGCATGGTCTTTCTGCCGGAAGGCCTCCCGGACGTGGCGTATTTTGCCTGCCGGACCCGAAAAAACGCGGGCGCCGCGGCGGCGCATCTTCTCACCTATGCGGTCAATCAGCTGCAGATTCATATGCGGCAGGAGGAACAGGCACACTGGAGGACGGTGATTCTGGATACCACAACCCTGTACGATACAAGCATCGGGGTTCTTTCCGCCCTCAAAGGGGACTGTACCTCGGCCTATGCGGCGCCTGCCTGCCACAGTCCGCAGGAAGCCAATGCGACTCTGGATGAACTGTGGTCTCTGGCGCATACCGAACCGGCGGAGCGTTTACTGGTGGTTCGGTGCAGTCAGGGGGACATTCAGGAGAACCGTCTGCGCAGACTGGTGAACAATGCGGAGGAACTGAAACTGACGATTGTTCTTCTTGATGAGACGCTGGAGGGCCGGGTTCCCCCTTACATGAAATCGGCCAGTGCCGCTCTGTACACGGATCAGGGAACGTACTTTGTCCTGGAGGGGGCAGGGCGCTTTGATCCCCGCTGTCCGCAGACGGAGTTTACCGCCCGGCGGGCGGAGCGGATCCGGGAACGGCTCCGGCATCGGGAGGTCTATGATTATCCCATTCCGCGTTCCGGACAGATTACCTATCATCCCGGGAAGCGGGATCTGCAGTTGCCCATTGGCGTGACGGACAGCGGGGAGGTCTGCGTTTACAATACCCAGGACAATGAGACGAAAAAGGGCGGCGGAGGGAACGCCGGTTTTCTGGTCGGCGTATCGGGAAGCGGGAAGTCCACTCTGATTCACGGCCTGATCGCCGGTCTGATTCTGAATTATCACCCGGATGATGTGGAACTGTGGCTGGCCGATTTCAAGATGAAGGAGTTTGCCCATTACGCGGAACACTGGCCGCCGCATGTCCGGTACATTCTCCTGGATGAATCACCGGATATGATCTGCAGCCTGGTGGACAGGCTGACGGAGGAAATGAAGCGGCGTCAACGCATTATCGCGGCAGCCGGGGCGAGCTGGTATCAGGATCCGAAGATCCATCCGCGACTGCCCCTGCTTCTGGTGATTATCGATGAATTCTCGCGAATGTCCCAGGCTATTCGTGACCGGGACGACCGGACTTATGAGGTCAAACTGCAGAATCTGTTTACCCAGGCCCGTGATCAGGGAATCCGTATCCTGATGTCCAGTCAGTTCTATACCTCCGGTGTGGAAGCGCTCAATGATCAGTCCAAGGGACAGATCGGTATCCGTCTGGCCATGATGACCACGAATAAAAACGAAATGATTGAAACGCTGGCCATCCCCAGGAGCCTGATGACGGATGATGAAAACGCGATAATCACGACACTGCCCCGGTTTAAGGTCCTGACGTATGAGGAGGGAGTCCTTAAAAAGATCAACGTGTATAATCTTTCAGCCAACGACCGGCAGCGCCTGGATGACCTCATCGATGAACTGAACCGGACGATGATTCCTACCGATGAAAAGGATGACGGGTATCTGACCGATGAGCGCCGGTATACGCGCCGGGAGCATCTGTTTATCTCAGGTGATCCGGCCAGGCTGGAGACGTTTGAGGCGTGCCGGCCCAGCTTTCAGGAGGAACTGGAGAGGCACCGGAGGATGCAGGACAGAGGCAGCTGGTACTGGCTGGGCAGAGCCCGGCGACTTGAGGCGACCTCTTCCATTCGTCTGCTCCGGGCGGGCTATGAAAACCTGCTGATCTGTGCGGATTTCACGGAAGAGGAGCAGCTTGATGGGATGATCAGCGTGGTGCGCAGTCTGCTTCTGAGTGCGCAGATGCAGAATGTATCCGCGCAGATCTGGATGCACGATCCCAGCGAGGAAATGCTCCGTCAGTGGGATATGGCCGAAATACTGACAGAGGATGAACAGATTGAAGCGGAATCCAAGCGCCTTGATCTCCTCCTGGATGAGGAACGGATGCCGGACACGGATCAGCTGCTGATTCTGGTGAATCCGGCGGAACTGGCCGGTGGGCGCAAGTTTCGTGAGCTGAAGGACAGCCTGCGGCCCAAAAGGAACAGCCAGAGCAGGACGATGGAACCGAAGCCTCAGAATCCTGCACCCGAACCCGTAAAGAGCGGCAAAATTTCCGTGGATGATATTCTCCAGCAGATGGATGATTCCGGAGTGGAGGTTTCCTTTGATAATCCATCGCCAGCACCATCTGAAGCGTATACATACGAAAATCCCTTTACTGCTTCGGAAGAGGTGCCTCCCAGGGTAGAGAATCTCAAGGAGGAGAATCCCAGGGAGGAATATCCTGAGGACCGGAAACTCGAGGACCGGATTCGCTATTTCATCGCAGCCGGTGCCGAGCAGGGGCTGCACATTGTGGCCGTTGTCCCACAGATTCGTTCCCTGTTAAAGAGCGGTCTGCTTCCGGATACCGGAGATGCGTTTGCCAGCCAACTGCTGATGTTCAGGCATCAGATGGTGTTCCACATGTCCGATGATGATTCGGACGAATGTGTGCTGAAGAGTCCGTCTATCAGGCAACTGACGGATTCTCTTTCCCGCTGTTTTCTGTACCGTGACGGCATTCGTGTGGTCATGCGAGAGCCGTATCGGATGCTTTGATTATAATGGAGGAAATACAATGTCGAATAATGCCACGCTTGAAGCGTACGAGCAATTACTGGAAGATGTAGTGCTGTTCAGGGAAGAGTATGAAGTTTTCGATACGGATGTGGTGCATTCAATTGAAACATTCAACAGCGATGCGTTGCGTGCCGGTGCTTCCTTTATCCAGAGCAAAGTGGGAAATGGGTTTGGTACATACCTTTCTCATATGCGAGGCAAAATCTACGAGAATACCCGTACACTTGCAGAAAGCCTGCTGAGACGGTATACGAAGTGGTGTGACGTCTTTGGGGAGAGCCCCAAATCATATTCGCTTACCTTCAAACAATATTCCAGTCCGGACATAAAGGAAAACCAGCCGGGGCGAATCCAGCTGCGTGATGCGAGGCAGGCGCTTGAAACGTGCAACTTTGTCCGCGCCCATCTGATCAGTTCCTATTCCGTTCTTCAGCAGGCCTATGCACGCCTGAACAACGCATACAGATCATCGCAGAGTGGCGTTGTTCTTCAGGATATTCCGCGAATGGACAGTTGGATGACAAACATAGAGAATGGCATCAAGCAAGTCGGTGCACCTTATCAGGTGACCATTACGACATTGGATGTTCTGATAAAAAAACTGGATAACGCTCTGAAGAGCTGAGGGTCAGACTGTTTTTCCGGAAGCCTGAATCTTGCGGAAATCTGACAAAGGGATCCGGCAGTCTGATCTTCACAGAAGAATCGGCTGCAAAGGATGGAAAAACGAGCATGCAAATCAAAGTGACGCTGACTGCCTATGAGCAGTTGCTGGACGCGGCAGTCAGACTGAAGTACCAATATGAGGCATACGATACCAGAATCAGGCATGTTATCTGCGTCTTTTGGGATATTGCATCGGTGGTAAAAATCAGTCGGACCTCCCCTGAAGCGGACCCCCGTTTCACCTATTATCTTCAACGGCCCAGCGAAAAGGTCTACAGGGCATTATCTGAAATGATCCGGCATCTGAAAAGGCGGTACGACCGAGTGTACAGTTTCATGGACGGGAAGCCCATAATCCTTTCCCCTGAGGAAACTGAGAATTGGGTTACTGAAATGGGTCCGGAAGCTTTCGGCCAGAGGGTGGACGTGAGAAACAAGACTGCGGTGATTAAACTGTGCAATCAGATGCGGGAAGAGTTGAAGGACGCAAACGCCAGACTGAATGTGGTGTATCGACAGTTTGAAGACGTCTTTGAACAGGTAAAGGGCGAACTGATTCCGCAGGATTTTCTGTCCGTTCAGCAGGTGATTCAGTCGGTCTACAGGGAGGTCCGAATCCTTAATGACCGAACGGAGACTACAGCCACTCTTTTGAGCAAACTGATCTGGCTCTCTACGGGTGCGCTGAACGTGGAATGAGACGCACATATTCCGGGAATTACGCCGGCCTGTCTTTTTGACAGAGTACAGAATATGCTGCGACCGGCCACAGTCGTATAACTGAAAAGGACAATACACGGGTGATCTGCTTTCGTATCCGTTGATCACGGCGGGAGATCACTCCGGTGTCCGGTCATTGACCGGACAGGGAATATTGCCGGGAGGACACAGAACATGGATTTTCAGAAATTAGTTGACCATATGGGCGCCATGACCTGCGTGGTCTCCGTTGAAAGACTGGAAAACGGTGGATACGGAGATATCCGGATCGTGACAGGGAACCGGGCCTATCTGGATTCCATTGAGCATCCCATGGGAAATGTACAGATGCTGACAACCCGATTCCGGCCCAACAGTCTGTATACGGACTATCTGACCCGGGATCTGAATTTCGAGGATTACTGTTACCGCGCGGCGGTGGAAAAGAAATGTCTGCATTCCTATGCGCATCCGGATCGGTATGATGTCTGGTTCAACATGACCTTCCTTCCGGTGGTTCCCGATGAAGGGAATCTGAGTTTCTGTACGTACACGATGGAGATCAATCCGGTTGCTGACAGCGAGCGGCTTTCCAACGTTTCTGCGGATCTGGCATCTGCCATCCTGAAAACGACAATCCGGCTTCGCGGGGCAACCGACTTTAAAGCCGCGATGGGGGACGTGATCCGGGACATTCGTAAACTGTGTATGTCAGCGCATTGCTGTATTCTCCTGATGGAACCGTTGACGCGCACCTGTTCGGTTCTCTGTGAGGATATGGCAGAGAACGCGGACAAGAAGCTGATGACGGAGCTTGTCGACGATTCCTTTTATGACCTGGCTGAATCGTGGGAGGAGGCAATTTCGGGCAGCAACTGCCTGATTATCAAGAATGCCCAGGATATGGAAGTGGTCAGGGAGCGTAACCCGGAGTGGTATCGCTCACTGCTTGCCAACCATGTTTCCTCCCTCGTCCTTTTTCCGCTCAAGTCTGGAAATGAGCGGCACGGTTACATCTGGGCCACGGATTTCGATGCGGAAAATGCCCCGAAGATCAAGGAAACACTGGAACTGGCCACGTTCATGCTCGGCGCGGAAATCGGGAATCATCTGCTCCTGAGACGTCTGCAGATCCTGAGTTCCAGAGACATGCTGACAGGGGTTCTGAACCGTAACGAGATGAACAACTATGTCGAGCGGATGAGCAACGGCCAGGTATCGCCCGGAAAGCCGGTGGGCGTACTGTTTGCCGATCTGAACGGTCTCAAACGGATGAATGACAGCCGTGGGCATTCCGCGGGGGATGAACTGATTCGGGCCGGCGCCCGGGTACTTCGCAGTGTCTTCCATGATGAGGAAGTGTTCCGTGCCGGCGGGGATGAGTTTACGGTGATTGTTGTGGGCATTACGGCCAGCGAAATGGAAAAGAGAGAACGGGAGATCAGGGAACTTTCCGGAAACGGGGTGAACCTGGCCATCGGGTCTCAAGTGGAGGGGGACTGCAGAAATGTCCGACTTGCTCTCAAGAAAGCGGATGAGAAAATGTACGAGGACAAGCGGCGCTTTTATGAGGCACATCCCGAATTGCGGAGGGAACAGCCGAAATAACGTCCATTCCGCAATGTGATACAGGAAGACCTCTCCACCATGAAATCCAGCCGGAACCGACTGAGGAAATTCATGGTGGAGAGGTCTTTTGAATCCATAAAGAGCATGCCCGGTTCGTGCCTGGGCCCATCCTTTCCGGGAGCAGCTGGTGTGCTCCTGCTAAAAGAAACACAGCATGAGGTTCTCTTGCATTGTACACGCTGCCTGCGTTTTCTGGCAGGAGAGGACCGGAGATGGCTCATGGCAAGTATGGATCAGAACTGAAGCGCCCAGGTGAGGTCATCGATCAGGAACAGATTCCCGTGGGTATCATCTGTCGCGGCGGCGTAAAGAATCTGGTCACCCTGCCAGCTGAACGTCGGATGGCAGTGAGCCCAGTGATATTTCCAGGTGGTATTGTGCCTGGCGAGTGTGGTCAGTTGCCGTTCGGGAGGCAGATCCGGCCGGATAAGCACCAGGTCGGTGACGGCATCCCCGACAAAAACAGTGTTGTCGTTGTTCGCGTGATAATGATTGCAGTAGAAGGGCATGTCCACTTTACGGAAGACGTTTCCTGTCTTATCAGCGAAACCGAAATAGGGAATCTCTCCGTGATCTGTGGTTTGAATGACCACCTGCGTTTTGTCCGAGGAAATGGTCCCATCATGACCTGCGCGGCGGTTGTCAAAGACGATATTCCCATCTCTTGTCCAGAACTCATGACCGACACAGTCATCCGGTCCCTGACGGAAACAGGGAATAGCCTTTCCGGTTTCCGTGTTCAGAATCCAGATGCGCTGGTTAACATAATTCCAGGGTCCTTCGTGACAGAACATGCAGATGTGGTTGTCATCCGGTGCAAACTGGAAGTGCCCCAGCTGATGCGTATCACAGAAAACATCACGGACATTTCCGCCGTCAATGTTCATCAGGGTCACGCGGCCATCCTTTACCCAGACGAATTTCTCATAGAACCCATCGTAATTGGCGCCTGTATCACCTGTCTGCCCGACGTTTTCATTTCGCGTCATTCCCAATGTCTTCTTGTCGGGACTGATATGCATCTGGGCAAAAATCATGTCCTTGTCCGTATAGATGACCCGGTTTTCCATCGTCCGCGTATGGAGAATGTGAACGGAATTCCCTGACTTATAGGCGATCAGTTCGCTGTCCGGCGTTTTGGTGAAGGCGTTGAATACGACGCCTTCCGGTTCCTCTGTCAGCTGGACCATTTCACCTGAGGAAAGATCCATGCGAAACAGATTGAAATGACCGCTTTCATTGCCCCGGTCCGAAACAAAATAGATCTCTCTGCCGTTTATATCAAAGGAGTTGTCGGTGAAATACATATGGCAGTTAATCCCCTGATCTGTCAGCTGCGTTACGCGATGTCCGCTGACGGGGTCGATATAGGATCGCTTTTCCGATGGATAGACTTTGCCGATCATGGGCAGGTACCTCCTCTGTTGCTTTGGCTTTCGGCACCGTATGACGGATAAGGGACACGATCTGACAAACCGGTGCAGTGCACCGGGCCCAATCCTTTGGTGCTGCTTTGGCTTTCGGCACCGTATGACGGATAAGGGACACGATCTGACAAACCGGTGCAGCGCACCGGGCCCAATCCTTCAAAGGGGTGAGAATCCCGGGGATGTGCCGAGTATTTTCGGGAGTGGTTTCCGTCTCTGTACATAAGCTGTCCACAAACGGTGATTTGCACAGATGGAAGCTGCTTTTTGCGTCAGGAAAGATCTGTGTATTCGTTACGGATGATGTTTATTCCCTGGAATGTGGATCGCTATAGAAACTCCGCATGCTGAAAGTGAAATCAATATCAGGCCCTTTCAATTCTGCAGGTATGGTGTTTGAATTTCGGATCCGTGCTTTTGCTCTCTCTGTCATAGCTGATTCCCACCAGCAGAATATTCCCTTTGTAGTGCTCGAGCCGACTGGGGTATTGCTGCCGTTTTATCTGAGCAAGCGCCGAGTCAACGACCTGATCGACCTTCAGCTCGATCAGCAGAGCCGGCTTATCCGGATAGGCAGGAGCCGGGAGACAGGCGATGTCTGCATACCCTTTCCCGCTGTCCAGTTCCAGGATGACGGTGTAATACTTCTGTGCGGCATAGTAGGCAAACTGAATGGCGTAACTCAGGGCGGCTTCGTCATGATACGTTTTATTGCCGGCCTGGTTGTGTGCAGCCTCCAGGAGCGCGGCAACTTTGTCAGCGTCCTCATTCCAGGTGGCTTTCAGCAGGTCCAGGGAGGTTTCAAAGGATTTGAAGGTACTGATATTCCGGTGTATTTGTAGAGGATCTGAATTCGTCCAGGATTTCCCGGTTGGGGATAAAGACCTCACTGGTTTCGTCATCAAATCCCAGGTACCCCAGATGAACAAGAAGAGACAGAATGTCATCCTTACTGTGGAAGGTGATCATGTCGTTCTGGTAGGTGGAGGTATTAATCCGGAGTTTCCCACCGTCCATCAGCAGAGCGACGGACTCTTTCAGTCCATCATAGTCTCTGCGGATATATACGGACAATGCTTCGTAGGTCTCGGTCTGGTTCCAATAATTTCGTATACGCCCCGTGGAGATTGCTTCAATTACGGAGAAAGGACTGTAGAGGGCATATTTTTTAGCCTCTGGGGAATGTCCCGTTTTCTTCAGCTCTTCGTAATCCGGATCCGGAGGAGTTGTTTCGCTTACTACATAACCATCATACCAGTCCCTGATTTGGTCATAATCCCGTCCAAATCTTTTACATAGCGTTTGCACTTCGTCCTCAGTAAATCCGGTATATTTTGCCAGTTGTCGGGGATACATCATGGAGTATTCTGTGAACATATTCAGTGCAGAGTGCTTTCCATACTTTTTGATGGGCAGAATGCCTGTCATATAGGCCAAAGCGATATTTTGGTTATCCTTTATCAAATCCCGAAGGAAATCCAGATACTCTTTCTGTCCTTCTATATCTTTCTGACATTCCCTGAAAACAGCATCCCATTCATCGATCACGATAACTAACTGTCTGTTATTTTCAGAGTAAATATCATCAACTGTTTGGATCAAATTACCCTCGTCATAGTAATCGACATCGGGATATGTTTTCTTGATGTCCCGGATCACCATACGCTGCATTTCAGCCAATGACTCTGGAATGGATTTGTTCTTTTTGAAATGCTTTGTCATCACCAGCCGGAGGACGTCAAACTGACCAAGATATGTATCCCAGTGAATTTCCCCGTATTCTGTCTGTAAGGGTGCACATTCTGCCAGTTTTCTCTTTTCGAACAGTTTGCGGCTGTCAGCTCCCCTGCCGTAATAGGCGCAAATCATATCCGCTGCCATTGTCTTTCCGAATCTCCGGGGCCGGGTAACACTGACATATCTACGCTGTGTGTCTACCAGAGAATTCAGGATCTGAATCATTTCAGTCTTATCAACAAATATATCGGATTTGACCGATATTTGAAAATTCCGTGAACCCGGATTTAAAAATGTTCCCACATGATCCCTCCATCCCTGGTTGTTGCAGATGAATACGAGTGAAATAAGAATGTGCAAAATATGTGAAATTGAGGCCATGAATTTCGGATCAGTAGGTTTGCTCTCCCTGACATAGCGAATGCCTGTCAGCAGAATATTCCCGTTGGATCGCCTGACCCGTCCGGAGGAATGCGGTCGGATTGTCTGTACAGGTGCGGTACTGGCGGTCTTGCCGGCCTTCAGTTCAACCAGCAGAGTCGATGAACCGAATCAGCAGGAGCCGGAGTATGTCTTGTATATCCTTGCCTGCTGTTCATTCCAGGTGGTTTTAGAGATCTGAGGATGCGAGGATGCCGATCTATTTCGAGACCATGAATACGTCCAGAATTTCGCGGTTGGGGATAAAGACCTCACTGGTTGCCTCATCAAATCCCAGGTACCCCAGATGAACAAGAAGAGACAGAATATCATCCTTGCTGTGGAAGGCGATCATGTCGTTCAGGTAGGTGGAGGTATTAATCCGGAGTTTCCCGCCGTCCATCAGCAGAGCGACGGACTCCCTCAGCCCATCGTAATCCCTGTGGATGTATTCAACCAATACGCTGGAGGTTTCCGCTTTGGCCCAGTAATTCTCAATGATACCGGTACGCATAGCGCTTACGACGGAAAACGGGTTATAAACGGAGAAACTGTATTCTTTGGATCCTCCCTTGTGGTATGCGTCAGGCACATTCACCGAAAAGGGGGTAGAGATGAGGTATCCACCATACCGGTTGGAAATTTCGCTGAAATCCATCTCATATTTTCTGCACAGATCCCGGACTTCGTTTTCCGTAAACCCTGTGTATTCCGCCATTTGCATCGGCGATAGGATGGTACATTCGTTAAACATGTTCAGGGAGGTCTGGTTTCCGAACTTCCTGATGGGCAGAATGCCTGTCATATAGGCCAGAGCAACGTAAGTTCTGTCTTTCAGCCAGCAGCGAAGGAAATTCAGATACCTTCGTTGTCCTTCCGTATCATCTTTCCGAATTCGAAAGACAGCATCCCATTCATCAATGACAAAGACGAAGGGAATATTCGAATGCCTGAAAAATCGATCCATGCTGTAAGGCAGATCGGATGGATCAAACTTCACACCCGGATACGCATTGTTCAGATCATGTAAAATTCCTTCGGCCAGAAGGTGGAGACTTTCAGGTATCGTCCTGTCTGCTTTGATGAAATCCGTCATGACAACATGAATGACGTCAAACTGACCAAGATAGGTATCCCAGCGTATTTCCCCACGTTTCGTCTGCAACGGTGCACATTCTGCCAGTTTTCTCTTTGCAAACAGTTCCCGATTGTCGGCGCTCCTGTCATAATAGGCGCAGATCATGTCAGCTGCCATTGTTTTTCCAAATTTCGGGGGCCGGGTGACGAGGACAAACTTTTGCAGTGTTTTTATCAGAGGATTCAGAACCTGAATCATCTCAGTCTTGTCAATGTATATTTCGGAGTTAACAGCTTCCTGAAAGTTTCGTGAGTTTGGATTCAAGTATGTTCCCATGGTATCCTCCATTCCTGGACACTGAAGGTGATTACGGGCAGGATAAAAAATACAGGACAGGTTTGAAATATGGAACTGCGACGGGCAGAACACCTTTGAAAAACGCAAAAGGCCGGTCAGGTCCTATCAGTTCCGGATGATGTCTGGATGCCCGGAAACAGGAGATAAGAGTCACTACGATCTTGGACTGTATGGAATCTGGCAGGCGACAGATCTTGAATTGCCAGGGAGATGGGACAGAGGGAGGTCCTGCAGATTTTCCTGTCGAACAGATCATAAAACCGTCCTGACTTAGGGGTGCTGGGAAGTTCTCTGGGAATTTCACATTCCCGACGCGTTGCCTTCTTACAGGAATCCTATCGAACACGGCCCCACATTCCTCATGTCCATTCTAAACCCAAACCCGTCCGAAATCAAGCAGTACAATGGTCTCAACTCATGTACTTTCCGGGACTTTCCGGGTACTTTCCGTGGCCATTCTTTCGCCTGGAAAGAAGCTGCGGAAGGTGTAATAAGAAGGCCCTGTCGGATGAGCATAACCATGCATTGATTCCCCGGAGATACAGACGGGACTGTGGACATACTGAAGAAAAGAGAGTTCATCAGTTTGTGCCCCTTTTCCTGGTTTTTCGCAGTGATGTTCATCATGCAGGAAGGGCGATTTTTGAAAAATCGGACAGAAAATACCAAGATAACGGAGAAAATTTTGAGACGCTTAATATATTGATCATGAAATGATTGATACTTTTTGGAAAATCTGATATCATTGGTGAAAAGCCGCAGACCTTCATGGAACCGCCTGTACAGTCACATATACACATGACGGCTCCGGCACGCTAACCCAATTCACAGCGTGTTTCCCTGTTCTTTCGGGGATTCCGGGTGAACGAAAAGCATGAGGTGTATAGAAATGAAAGACGGAACAAAACTCAGATTGCTGTATCTGTACCAGTACATCACGAATAATTCAGATGAAAAGCACCCATTAACCACACGGGATATGACAAAGATGCTGCAGGATGAACATGGGATGACCGTGAACCGGATGACGCTGGCAAACGATCTGAACATGCTGCTGGAGACCGGGGCTCCGATTCGGGTGATCCGTGGTAAGGAGAAGAGCTACTACTACGAAGGCCGGAAAATGAGCATCGAAGATCTGAACATCCTGGCCAATATCACATCCACGTCCAGACTCATCAGCAGGAAGAAGCGCCAGATGCTGATCCGTAAACTGGGCAGTCTGACGACGTCCTTTGAAACATTTGAGGGCCGAAGAAATGTGGTTGTCAGCGATCTGCCGACAGAAGTCAGTGATGTGATGGACATCATCAATGAGGCTATTAACCTGAAAAGAAAGATCACGTTTCAGTACACGGAATATACGGCAAATAAGGAACGGGTGCTGCGACGCAAGGGGAAGAGTTACATTGTGAGTCCGTATACGCTCGCCTGGGACAGTGGATACTGTTACGTTATCGGGCATAGCCAGGCGAGAGACTGTGTGCAGAATTTCCGCCTGGACAGGATCTACAGGAAACCGACGATCACAGATGAGAAAATCGTGCCTGCGCCGATAGGCTTTGACAAACAGAAATATGTTGAGTCAATGGTTCGGATGTTTGGTGGCAAAGAGAAAACGGAAGTGACACTGCTGTGCAGGAATGATGTAATGAACTCCATGATCGATCACTTTGGCATTCAGACAAAGGTCAGCAGGCAGGATGAGGAGCATTTTACGGCTCAGGTACAGGTTGCCCTGTCGCCCACGTTTTATCGCTGGGTATTTGGTTTTGCCGGAGGCGTTTCAATTCTGGCACCGGAGGAAGCCCGGAAGGAGCTCAGGACAATGTGCGAAAAGGTGATGGAAACGCTGTGAGATGTCCCGGCAGGGAGTAAGTCTCACCGAAGGGGAGTTCCTGAGCAACTGACGATACATGGCATGCCCTGGCTGATCTCACAGGGACTGGCCGGGACAGTCATGAAATCCGCAGTTCCCATGTGAACGGCGAAATAACATCCCTTTCTACGGACGGGCACGCGGAGAATCAAGGCCAAAGTGAAATGCCGGCGAATCAAAGAGGCATTGTAAACGCTTATCAGCACAGCGGATAAGCGCACTTTCCTGTACCGACGATCATGCCAGGAGGAGGGTGCCTGTTAGAGGGCAGAATTTCGCCTGGCATAATTCCACTGCTTCAGAACAGTGTGCTTAAGTAAAAAAGAGAGAGACCAGGGAAGGAAGAGACCATTGTTTACGACCATTCTGTTTCCATCCGCGTATGGGGAAATAAACCAGATCGACGAAGAGTTTGTGCGGGAATATGAGGCTGTCTGCGAAAATGACGCGCTCCATCCGATTCTGTTCGGATTTGATGACTGGGTTACCGAAAACAGACTCCGTCTGTCAGAGAAACCTGAGACCGATATCCGGGCAGTGTACCGCGGTTGGATGATGCAGCCCGGTCAATACAGGGACTTTTTCGAAAGACTGTCAAAACGTCGGATTCATTTGCTGACGACACCGGAGATGTACGAAAGGATGCACATGTTTCCGCTGATCTATCCTCAGATTCAGGAAGACACGGCAAAAATCCTGACATTTCCGCTTCATACAAAGATCGATGTTGAACAGCTGAAAGGCACATTCAGGCGATTCATGGTGAAGGACTATGTGAAGTCGGTAAAAGGAACGGAATTCCCGGCATTTTTTGATGAAACCGTCTCACAGGAAGAATTTGATCGCTGGATGGAAGTGTTCTATCATTACCGTGCGAATCTCCTGACAGGCGGAATCTGCGTTAAGGAATATCTTTCTCTGAAACGCTATGGCGGAAAGACCAACGAATACAGAGTGTTCTATTTTCAGAACGAAATCCTCAGCGTATGCAGAAATTCGCTCCAGGGAAATTACACGCCGGAGGTGCCGATGGAATTAATCCGGAAATGGCAGGGTCTTGACAGTGTGTTTTACACGATTGATTACGCTGAGCTGGAAGATGGCACCTGGAAAATCATAGAGACAGGGGATGGATCGGTTTCTGGACTGTCAGATGGACAGGATGCCAGGTCATTTTTCAGGAAGCTGTATATCTGCGGGATGGAGGAGCGTGCAAAAGAGATGCAGTAATGCGCCGGAAAGCGTGTCGGGTCTGCAGGGCTGTTCTCAGATGTTTCAGTTTCCGGATACACTCCCTCACAAATCCCATGAGCGCCCTGGTAGGCTATGACAAAAGGCCTGGCAGGGACCGTGCAGAGCGATGAAATGAGGGACTGGAAAGAATGGAGCGCGGGTGCTGTGCAGCAACTGCCTGCAGGACATCCGAAAAGTGAGCATCGGAAAACCGCGAACAGGAATCATCAATCTATGTGGCGAAAAATCTAAAAGAGAAATAAGCTGGCAGTAAAAAAGGTCATCCGTGTGGATGACCGGATTGGTTTGTTGTTGGTCTGCTTCAGACAAAACTGGCGAAAAGAACAGTCTCTTATGAGCAGGGACATACTTTGCATGGAGGGCCTGCTGCAGCTTTCTATGATGCTTTTTACCATGCAATGGATTATCAGAAAATCTGCAAATTTAGGTTGGTTAGTAAATAGAATCCACAGGAGCAGATTGCCCTTCTGTCTTCCTGAATGGCGACAGGATCTCCATTCCAAAGGGGAGCAACTGTCCATTGTTCGGCATCTGTACAGTGCAGCTGTCCTGCACATCGAGGCGGTCAGGAAGGGAGAGGCCCGGTGCTCTGCACCGGACTACCAAAGTATGATCCGTATCAGGCATACGGTACTGAAAGCTAAAACAACGTTAATGCATATGCCTTGGGCTAAGTAGTGGGTAATTGACTTTCCGGTTAATCTCTGAACTTTTTCTGAACTTCCAGTATCTGGTCATGTGCCTTGACAAACGCATCCACCACCTGCGGATCGAACTGGGTCCCACGCCCTTTGAGGATCTCCTGGTAAGCATCATCCTCGCTCCAGGCATCCTTGTAACTCCGTCTGCTTGTCAGGGCATCGTATACATCTGCGACAGCGACAATGCGGCCTTCCAGGCTGATCTGATCTCCCGTTAACCCTTTCGGATATCCCCGTCCATCCGGCCGCTCATGGTGCTGTAAAGCAATTGTCCTTGACAGATGCATTTCCTCGCCTTCCACGTTTTTGAGCAGCTGGCCACCCAGGGTGGTGTGCGTTTTGATCGTCGCATACTCCTCATCTGTCAGCTTCCCCGGCTTTTCCAGTATTTCAGACGGGATAAGCAGTTTTCCCACATCGTGCATGGTGGAGGCGATGCGGATGTTTTCAACCTGATCCCGGCTGAGACCAAGCTGTTCGGCCAGTACGCGTGAATATTCAGAGACTCTCTTAATATGCTGCCCGGTTTGTCCGGATTTGTTCTCCGTGATCTCCGCAAACGACATGATCATCTCTTCCTGGATACGGTTTGTCTGGTCAGCCCGATCCTGAACATATCCACCGTACTCCAGGATATAGGAAAACAGGACGACCATGGCAAAGGAGACAAGTGCGAGAACAGGGTTGTAGAAGATAAACAGAAGCATGTACCAGGCGTGATGTCGTATTTTCTTTGCTTTCTCTGCATCAAGAGGCCGTTCACCGTTAGCAAGGTATTTCAGAATCTGTGCGGCGACTTTGACAAGCATGAAGAGGACCACATACGAGATCAGCAATACGAAACAGCCGATGGCAGCCTGATAGACAGGTTCCATAGATTTGATGCCCGCCACATCTCGCAGGAAGAGAAAGATAAAGTTTGATTCCATGCGCGGACCCAAAAACATGGCGGCTTTGGGCGTGATGAAGATGGCAACTGTAAGAATCAACTGTGCGATGATCATCACAGCGATGACAATCTTTGCTATAGTGGCAATTCGGTAGAGGAGTCTGGCCATCTTTTGTATATGCTGGCGTGAAATCTCCATTTTGTTCATACGAAAATCTCCTGTGTAATCATGCTATGGTTTTCTCAAAATCAGGTAGTGCTTCGCCTGATGGACAATCCCCGCGCATCGGCAACTTCGGGCTTCCTCCGGTATGGATTTCTGAACAGGTTTATGCAGGGAATGCGTTTCTTCGTCATATCCCGGTTGATGCGGTACTCTGACATGCTTCGTTTGTATGAGTTTCACGAATCGACAGGTATCCCTTATGGAACACATCTGTTTTGAGCCGGGAGCGGGATACTTTAGAGCCACGGATATAAACCGAAACGGAATGAACGAGTCATCGCATAAAACCGGAGGCGGAATGACTCACTTCCCAAAGGGCTCTTCGCTAATTATCCGGGACAAAAACAACGACACTGTTAAAATCGTTCCGGGCTGAGGCGGATGATACAGAGTCAGTCGTCTCATCCGCGTGGCCGATAAACAGAGTGGCTCTTGCTGCCTTGTCAGATGGGATTCCCAGTTTTTCCGCCCACTTACCTGATTTATCATTTCGCACCGCCCGTGCAGGGGCGGTTTCAATTTTTGTGGCATACCCGAGCGCTCTGGCTGCGATTTGCATACTTTGGGTGGCCAGACCGGCATCCAGTATCTTCATTTCATTGCCAGACGTAACGGAAATCAGGATCATGACCGGAGCTTTGGCGCTGCCGGAGGTGTCAGCCAGCTGCGCAATGATCTCCGGGTCTGTAATCACCGTAATGATCCAGGGTTGTTCGTTGATCGCACTGGCGGTATTGACGCCTGCTTCCAGAATCGTGTGAAGATCGGTTTCGTTCACCGGTTCAGTTGAGAAATTCCAGTTGGTCTTTCCTTCTGTCAGAATGGAGAGAAAGGCCGAAGGGTCATGGCCCTCCGCCAAAGAGGGAACAACCGGGCAGACCAGCATCACGTATACCATCAACGGGACAAAGATTCTCTTTAACATTCCTGTATTTCCTCCCTGTTGGAGAGCCTGTTTAAGTAGAGGATGAGAGCACTTTAAACATATGAGCGATGAGCTCTTTCTTTTCCTGATTCAGCTTTCTGTACATCGAAACCATTTCAAATTCCTTTTTTGAAACGGTAACCTTATCAGAATCTGAGGTTCCTTTTATCAGGTAGTTTGCCGACACTCCGAAGAATCCAGATGCTTCATCGATCGGGAAAAAGAGGAAACTGTGTTTTCAGATACTGCCTGAAACAGCGTTTCCACAGGATGGCTCTCCTTATCATAAACCTGCAAAATCCGCTACCTGATTGAGGCTGATCAGAATTTCACTTCGGGAAACCGGACGTCGGGGAAAGAAGTAACCATCTGTCAGGCTCATGAAGCCAAAGTAAAGGGCGCGAGCCACATTGGTTCCGTAATTGACGGCCACTTCGGAAACGTCAAGACACAGGGGCATGGTACTGGATGCATTGTGGTAATTGATCCCACACAGCTGCATGCAGACGGTGGCCATTTCCTCCCGGGTAACCACCTGGTGAGGGTGAAAGCGTCCCTCATGATCTGCGGCAAAGAAACCATTGGCCACTGCTTTCCGGGCAGTAATCTCGTCCGTATCCGCCAGAGGGGGACAGGGAAGAGAAGGATCAGCGAAGGGGAGCAGCAGCCTGCAGAGGGTCAGGCGGTCATACGGTCCCGAAGCGGGAAGCGCATCGACCGGAATGTTTCTGCAGAGCAGACGGTCCGTGATTTCTTCCGTTGCCTGAGACAGAACCCGATACGTCCTGCTGGTTTCCCGGTTTCCGGCAGCATCCAGGACATGAACCCGCAAAAAAGCACAAGCGGGCACGGTGAGGGAGGAATCTTTTCCTGCGGGTTGCCATTCATCCTCCGGCGAACGGATTTCCCATTCGAAAGTGAGGGGGCCCGACTCTCCGCAGGATGTTGCCAGAGCATGTACGGGTTTGCCGGGGACGGGAACGCCCGTTATCCGCACAGAAACAGGGCGGGGGAAGGATTTCCCGTTGATCACCACATCCTCGATGACGGGATCCTGCCAGCTCATGGAGCGGATTTCCCGCTGAACATGGTCGATGTGGATATGGGAGAGAGTGAGACCGGTAATGGGCACCTGGGGAAAGGCTTCAAGGAAGATGCCATAATCACCGCCATGGGCGGTTAACGTGTCTATGGTGATATCCCGGAACACGGGAAGGGAATCCCCGTTGGGACCGTCCTCATAAAGCATGGTGCCGTGAACGGCCGCCGCGCCCACATGCTCGATGGTGCTGTCGCAGAGCATGACGGACTCGATAAAGCCGCCACGTTTGGCATTGGTCTTGAAGCGCAGGGCATAGGTAAGGTTTGGACTGGTGAAGTGATTGTTTTCCGCAAGGACGTTGCGGATACCGCCGCTCATCTCACTGCCAAGGGCGATCCCGCCATGACCGTCCGCAAAGGTGTTGTGTTCAATGAGGATGTTTTCGCAGGGAATGTTGGCCATGCGACCGTCCCGATCCCGTCCGGATTTCAGGGCAATGCAGTCATCCCCGGTGTCAAAGAGGCAGTTGCGGATCAGGACACCGTCGCAGCTTTCGGGGTCACAGCCGTCATTGTTACTGCCGTGCGAGGAAATGGTCAGGTGGTCCACGATGACGCTTTTACACTGAACGGGGTTGATCTGCCACATGGGGCTGTGATGCAGCGTGAAATCCGACAGAAGGACCCGGGTGCATCGCAGAAACTGGATGAAATTTGGACGCAGGTAATGGCCCTCGCCGAAGCGGCGCTCCTCTACCGGTATGCCGTTCAGGTTCATCTGCCGCAGAGCACCGCGATCTGAAAACTGCAGATCCACTTTGTTACTGGACCATGACTCTTCCACCTGGTGATGCCAGTTCCACCAGTGGGTGGCATCCGCACCGCCGTCAATTGTGCCGCATCCGGTTACGGCAATGTCGTGGGCATCACAGGCATACAGCAGAGGACTGAAATTGTAACAGGGACTGGCTTCCCAGTGAGAGAGCACAAGGGGGTAAAGGGAGGTGGTGGCCTCCGGAATGAACTGAAGAACGGTATCCGGGCTTTCAAGATGCAGCTCAATGCCGTCTTTCAGTTGGAGCGCTCCGGTACGGTAGATGCCGGAGGGCAGGATGAGACGGCCGCCACCGGCCAGAGACAGGGTGTCAATGGCCTGTTGAAGGGAAAGCGTGAGATCCTCGCCGGTGTCGGGGTGGATGCCGTGTGCCGTGGCGAGGAGAACCCGGTCCGGGATTGTCGGCCAGGTGATTTTTGCCAGAATGGCTTGACGAAGGTCGTTCCGTTCCAATAGCGTTGCCTCCTTGTCAGTCATCCCCGAGTGAGAGGAAAATGGACTGTCACCCGGATATAGCTGTGTTTGAAAAGCGCATGCCGGGGTTTTACGGCGTACTCTGCCATCCGTCATCGTTTCCCCTGTCAGCGTTGGCTTTTTCGCGATCTGGCCTGCCGCAGCGGCCTTCTGGTATTTCTTCGGGGAATTCAGACTTTACAGCCGGATTCCGCAGATAAAAAATGACAAAGGGAGCTCTTCGCAGTATACCTGTCAGGATGTTCCAGCCCAAAACAAACCGTGACAGCAGGGAAAGCTCCACTTCGGCGAATTATACACAGGGAACTGTTTCAAATCAAGGTACTGCTCCGAAATTCATTGGACGGAGAGAGAGGAAAGCGATCTGATTAATCGGTTTTGTTCGGCATGGGGATCTGCATGTGAACTGCCGGAAGTAGGGGGAAGATGCTCAGAAAGCGCAGCTCATTCATCTTGCATAATCTGAGGAATTACGATACAATGAGATGTAAGGAATGACGTCGCCATAAATAAGACGTCACCTCAGGGGATGCTCCAATATGCATTAATGGTGTGACCATTGGCCTGATTTCTGTCGTTGTCCGACGGGCAGTTGGATTACGATTCGCTGTTAATGCAGAAGCTGGGGTTCAGCCTTATGCGTTTGCAGCAGGCATTGATAAACTGCTCATGAATGGTCCGATCGCTTTTGTGATTCGTGGCAAGTATGCCGACAGGGAAGCGCGAGGAACGGTCTGATGGCCGTTTCATGAATCACCGTATGACTGGGCATTCTCATCTGTTCACTGAAGAGGGATTGTTTCGGAGGAAGTTCGGATGTTGATTTATGATGATGGAATTAAGCTGAGTGCTGTGTTGGAAGTGCCGGAGGGGCATGACGGGCATCGGCTGGTGATTCTCCTGCACGGCTTTACCAGCGCAAAGGACCGGCCGCATAATGTTCGTGCAGCCAACGCCATGCGGGAGGCCGGATTTGCCACATTGCGCTTTGATCTGTACGGACATGGTGAAAGTGGCGGGGAATTCAGGAATCATACGCTTTTCAAGTGGATATCCAACACCATGGCGGTGATTCGCTGGGCGCTGGAGCACGGGTATGATGACCTGTATCTTTCGGGACATTCCCAGGGCGGACTGGTTGCCGCCCTGGTGGCCGGAATGGAAGCGGATCGGATTCACGGGCTGATTCTGCGTGCCCCTGCCTTCACCATCCCGCAGGGAGCCCGGGATGGCACGATGATCGGCGGGAGCTTTGATCCGGATCATATTCCGGATGAAGTGGATGTGATCAAGGGACTGAAACTGAGCGGGGACTATCTGCGTGTGGCACAGACCATTCATCCAGAGGATGCGGTCAGGCGATACAGGGGACCTGTACTGATTCTGCATGGGGAGGATGATGATACGATTCCCCTGGAGGATTCGGTAAAGTTCTCCGCTGACTATGCCTGCTGTGATCTGGTAATGATCCCCGGTGAGACGCATCATTTTTATCACCGGCCGGATCAGATGGAAAAGATCATCCGGGAATGGCTTGATGATCTGCAGATTCCGGGATCTGTCAGGTGATCATGATGCGGCGAAAAAAAGGAAAGCCATGTGCGTTTTGGTGTCCAAAATGCACATGGCTTTGTTTGTGCAAAGATCCTGAGGCTGTCCTGAACAGGTCCCCTTCTACTCCTTTTCATTACGGAAGAAGGTGGCGTAGTCGCTGGGGGAAAGGTTCTCCCGTTTTCGGAAGCATTTGCTGAAGTAACCCGGATCCGAGAAACCCACGGCGTAGGAAATGTCCGAGATGCTGCTGTCGGTATCGCGCATGAGGCGCTTGGCCGCCTCGATACGCACATCCGTCAGGTATTCCGTGAAGGAATCCCCGCCCTGGGCTTTGAAGCACTTGCTGAGATACCCGGAACTGACGCCAAGGGCATCCGCCACCTCCCGGAGGCCCAGCGGTTCGCTGTAGTGTTCCTCCAGGTAGGCTCTTGCCTTTCGCACGATCTGTGGATTCCCGGGTGTCTGAGACTGGACAGCCTGCTGTTCCAGAAAGCGCAGGCCGTTTTCGAGCAGCGTCTCGCTGTCCTCTGACTCATCTGCGCACAGGCGGAGGAGTTGCTCGGAAATCCCGCTGTCAGGGCTGATTTCCATCTGCGCCGTGAGATGGCGAAGCAGGGTGAAAAGCAGTCTGCGGAGGACGTGGGAGAGCCCCTCTCCCTCGCCGTAATAGGAACGGAGAAGGGTAGACTGCTGCGATGCGCATTCGAGGAGCTGGGCGTGATTTCGGTTGAGGATGAAGAAGCGGATCCGCTGCTCTCCGTCGCAGGCCGAGCGTACATCCTCTGTGATATGACGGTAGTATTCCCGGATCCCCGCATTGCTGTAATTTTCGATGTACGCAGAGGCCTCCCGGAAAGCCTGGCCTGCATCCGAAAGACCGGTGTAGACACCGCTGACTCCGCAGTAAACCGGAGCGGAATCAAGGCCTGTCAGATATTCCTTGGTTTTGCGGATGGCGGTGTTCATCTCGCTGTAGGTGATTTCCTCATCGGAGAAAAGATAGATCACCAGAAGGCACATCAGGTCGTTGACACATACCCGGAGGGCCGGCTTTTCAAAAAAGTGGCGGATGATTGCCCGTCCTGTGTGGCCCAGACGCAGAATTCCCTCATGATAGAAGGTCAGGCACTTGAAGGTGCTGGACTGAATGCCCCTGGCAAACAGCTGGCGCTCCAGGGAGGATTCGGATTTTCGCTCAAAGGCCAGATCCCAGACAAGGTCATCCGAGGTGTTCTCCATGAACCGGAGCAGGTCCTGTTCATCCTTCGGGACGGAGGTCGTGATATCCAGACCGGCCAGCAGCCCGTTCAGGGTATCCGTCAGTTCTTCGCTGCGGTAGGGTTTTACCAGAAAGTCCTTGACGCCCAGCTGAATGGCACGCCTGGCATAGGAAAACTGGCCATAGGCCGAAATGATGACAATCTCCGTCCGGGGCAGCATCTGTTTAAGCTGGGCGGCGGCCTCAAGACCGTCCATCCGGGGCATACGGATGTCCATGAGGATCAGGTCCGGTCGCAGCTCTGCGGCCTTCTCCACCAGTTCCGCGCCGTCCCGCGCGGTATAGACGATGGAAATGACATCCGGGTAATGTTCCTCAATGAAACGGCTCAGATAGGTGCGTTCATATTCCTCGTCATCTGCAATCATCAGGCGAACCATATTCTGTCACCTCCTCACGGATCTGCTCTGCCTCAGGTTCTCTCGCATCGCTGCTCTTGTAAAAGAGCAGCCGCACCCGGGTGCCCTCGGGACTGGTGGATAGCTGCAGGACATCCTCCCGGTGGTAAAAGAGCCGCATTCGCTCCTTGACATTGAGAAGACCGATGCGTTTGCCGGCCTGCCCGGTCTTCAGGGCCTCCAGCACTTCCCGGGGCATCCCACAGCCGTTATCCGTTACGCTGACCTCAATGAAGTCCGGCTTTTCCACAATGGCAATATTGACCTGCCCGTCCTCTGTGGCATCCGCCAGACCATGCTTGATGGCGTTTTCCACCAGCGGCTGGATGATCAGGGGCGGTACTTTCACATCCGATTCTGTATCAATGGCATTTATCTATTTCTAAAGCCCAATCTACATTAAGATTTTCGCAGTCCCCACAGATGTCAAAAGACAAATCTTCCTGAATTTTTTAGCAATCGTGCTTTCAATCTGTGATTTCCTACTTGGCATGTGTTAACATTAGAGCAGCATCATTTGATGCTGCGTTTTTGTAGAAATTGCATAGTTAAAATTGAAGAATATTTAACTATTTGACGGTTGACGTCACAGTATTTTCTGCACTATAATCTTAACCATGTAACAAGGAGGAAAATCCATGTTCCAATTTACTCGGAAAGACCCGAAGTCAGGTATAACATACGTATATGAACAAGAGTCACATTGGGTTCCGGAGCTCAAACAATCTCGTGCAGTTAGACGCATTATTGGCAAACTTGACGAGGAAGGAAACATAGTTCCAACTCGTTCAAGAAGAAAAAAAGGCGATCCGGCACCAAACGGCCAGGTTTCGGGAGATAACCAGATAGTAGACGATAGAATAGAGAAACTCGAGAAGAGAATCGCTGTTCTGGAAAAGCAGAACGCTGAATTTCAGAAATTACGTGAGAGCGATATGCAGGCAATTAGAAAAATCGGGAACCAATTAATATCCATATAATTAGCAGCCTGCAACGATGGAAGCCTTTTGATAAGCGAGGGGTACACCCTTTCTGCCGTTTCTGATACAAAGATAGCATCTTCTTTCGTTTTACTATCAGCTGTGTGAAAGATGGAGCATATTTCCTTTTGAAATTGTTGGTAACGAGTATACAGTTCAATTGCAAAAGGGTGATACAGTTATGGTAACTAATGGTGATCAATGCTACTCGCTGAGCGTGCGTAATGCTTTCCTTGAGCAGTTACAAACAATCAGGGTTGATTACGAGAATCTCATGAACGAACAAAGAAAGATGACCGCTGATGGAAAACGCCATAACAAGTTTTCCTGCCGCGATAGTTCCACAGAATTGCCGATTCCTCTCTGCGTTCGATTTATGGTTTGCATGAAATCCGGTGATATTCACCAAGAACTTACCGAGTCACGTCTCTTTGATCCTACAAAAGTGCCGTCCGGCTCGACTTACTGTCAAACACGTAACAAAATTCCTCTTCAGTCACTCCAAAATCTCTTTCAATGGAGTAGCAATACGTACTATTGGAACACTAAACCGGCAGGCACACTTGATTTCACCATTTTTGGTGTTGATGGAAGCGAAATATCCTACCCTGCGAATGAGGATGAACCTGATAATTACATAAAAACCCGCTCTGCAATAAAAGCCCGTAATGTAATTCACGTTAATGCATGCGTCGACACAGACAGGATGTTTATTGTAGATGTCATTTGTCAAAACGGTCATGATAAGGATGAGCGAAGCGCTCACTATGAGTTTATAAAGCGCAAAGCCATGCGCATCCCAAATCTTGATCAGCGCAAATTTCTACTCTTCACAACGGATCGTGGTTATGAAGCATGGAATCTTCCTGTTGTCGCATCAGTTTACGGAGTTTCCTATCTTTGCCGTATCAAGGCAGAGGATTCGAACGGTATTCTGTCCGGAATCAAAAATCTTCTGCCCATTTCTCGGAACTCCTTCGACTGGAATATCACCATCACTTTAACCAGAGATTCTTCCAAAAAGGGCAGGGAGGGTTATCATTATCTAAATCCGAATGTATTCTGCGAGTTTGTAACGCCTGAAAAGGATTACACCATAACTATTCGCGTCACTAAAATCCGAATCTCGGATTCAATCACGGAGTATCTGTTCTCCAATCTGGACAAGAGCATCTATTCCAAAGAATGCCTGAAAAAGCTTTACTTCAGGCGCTGGCCATGTGAAACAACGTTCAGCTTCTTGAAATATCCCCTTTGCCTTTCATCGCCACATGGATCAAGCTGTGAACCAGTGCTGAAGGAATTATGGTGTCGTCTGACCATGTTCAACATCGTTTCGACGATTGTCTATCATGACTCAGACATTGTTGAGAAGAAAGAGAATACCGGAAGGAAATACGACTATACAAGAGATTTCAGCAGTTCAATCTCTGATGTCAGAGTCTTTTTGCTTTCAGATGAAGAATATGACCTTGATCAGGTGATTCGCAGACAGCTACGCCCAATTCGAGAAAAGAAACCGACTGAAAGAAATAAAAACCCTCGGAAACAGCCCTGCTTCGGGCATCGCGGATAAACCTCACGCTTCTTATGCTGGAGACTATGCACGACGCGTCGTCTGCTTTGTACCTCACAAACAACTTATGGATTGCCTAAGGAGGAATCTGCGTCATTGCAGCCCTCTATGAATAAAAGCGAAGTTCAAACTTTTACTTTATTCGAAATACATTCGGGACGAAAAACCAGGGATGGGCTGGCAACCCTCAAAGTTCATAGCAAGCCTTGGCACTGCATTTACTGAAACGAAGGTATCTCGGTGTTTTAAAGGCTTTTTCCGCATTGTGCGCTATAAACCCGAAAATTCAGGTGAGTATAAACATTGTGATATTAAAGGCATTTGGAGGTTACTGCTGAAACAGATAAATGCCATTGGATT
>JAFUBF010000119.1 GCA_017460325.1 Clostridia bacterium
ATTCCTGAATGACACAACCGGTTTGGAACGCCGGGGGTCGGCTGTCTGCTTGTCGGGAAACCGACAAGCATAGCAATTATAGAGTATGCCGTCAGGCATACGAAGCCCCCACCTCGCGTGAGCAGGTGGTGGGTAGTTCACTGACAGCACACTGAAGACAAAAGGGATCAGGCTGAGCGTTCCTTCAGCTTACAAATCGAGCTTTGACACTTTCAAGAAAAGCCCTGCGATCGGCCTGCAAATCGAGTGGAAAGACAAGAAGAGATACCATTACTCGGTCGATTTGAACACTCCCTCAGATCATCACGAATGGCGTTATCATTCCGAATTACTGGAAACAGACGGCGTCAGAGTCTGGGGAAGAAGCGGAAGATCCGAAAGGTATTATGATGACAGCGTGGGCATGCTCATGCTGGAAAACAATGAAAAGTTGCTGGAAGCAAGACCATCTATTGAGTGGATGAAAAACTATGCTATCTTCCAGCCCAGTACTCCTGTTCTGAGGGGTGTTTTACAGGAAAGCGAGCCTGCGATGCCTATCGGTTTGAATGGTGGGCGCCTCGCAGAGGCGATCGAGGAGATATTACACGAAGAAGAAGGGGAACTCTTTTTTGGGGACGTGCCTCTGGAGGAGATCCTTGAGCTGATTGACTGGGCGGACGATCTGACCATTTCGTACCCGAACAAAGGAAACACAAGTGCATTTGTTCCCTCCGCAAGGCGAGTCATTGAGTTCCATGATTCCTTTATGAAAAAGGCGGACAGATTTACAGGTTACGATGCCAGCGAAGGCGTTCTTTATGTGCTGTTCCTGTCCTGTCTTGCACTGAATCCCCGGGCGCCGCGTATATTCGCAGTGGACAATTTTGACCAGTCACTGAATCCGAGACTGACCAGGGCAGTCACAAAGCGCTTTTGCCAGATGATTTTGAATAAGGACAAAACCGTATTTCTGACTACCCACAATCCATTGACGCTGGATGGTCTGGATCTTCTGGATCCGCGGATCAGACTCTTTACGATTGATCGATCCCACAAGACCGGGGAAGCGGTGCTCAGCAGGGTTGAGATCAACAGGGCGCTTCTGGAAAAAGACATGCCGCTCTCCAGACTGTGGACCTCCGGAGCAATTGGAGGCGTGCCCAATTTATGAAAAGAGTAATAGGCCTCGTAAGCGAGGGCCCCAGAGACGTTGATCTGATAACGAGCGTCATCGAGAACCTTTTCCCGGATGATCAGTTTGAATACCGTTACCTGCAGCCGGATGTAACCTTGATGTCGGACAATTACAACGGTTGGAAAGACGTGCTGCGCTGGTGCAGAAAAGATTACGCGGCGGTCTGCAGCAGCACAGAGTGTCTGAAGTACGGGATGGATCTGATTATTGTGCAGATTGATGGGGATGTTTCCAGAAAACGGGACAGCAAACAGTCTCATTGCAACTGCGTAAATTGTGATTGTCCGGAACGGGAGCATTACAGAGAAGGCGAACGGTATCCGTTTGAAGAATGTACCAGACGGACAACAGAATGTCCGTTGCCCTTTCCCTGCACGGAACATCAGGAGGAAAAGCCGAATACTTACGTCGTACATCTGAAGGAAATCCTGAACGCATACCTGGGAGAAAGACGTTCGATTCCGGTTCTCCTTCTTATCCCGTGTGACAGCATGGATACATGGATCGTTGCGGCTTATGAAGACCTGAGTGCACCGTATGAATTGCTGGAAGATCCCTGGGATACGATTGTTGCCAGGGGCAAAGAATATCACGGCATCAGGATACATGGAAAGAAAAAGAGCAAAGCTGTGTTCAACGAGCTCATCAAGACAGTAACCGCCAATTGGTCATCCGTGACGGAGAAATGCAGTCAGGCAGGACGTTTTCAGGAGGAACTCATCACCGCTTTTCAACGATAATCTCTACTTCGGTGGAGAAGATTCCGGACAGGAAACAGGAAGCTTTGTGGTATGATTCAGCTGCTAAACATCCATCCGCGGGTCAAGCACCATCCCGAATTCTCAAAGTAATGCGTTTTTAGCAGTTTCGTTTTGAACGAAAAACGCAGCTGGAAGATGAGTATAGGTTGAGTGACCTGCGGATTGGGAAAGGAGATGGACAGCGTGTGTAATCTGGGTGAAGCAATTGCCAGAAAGAATCGTGAAGAAGGAAGACTGGAAGGGATAGATGAAGGGATAGATGAAGGAATCAGTAAAGGCGAAGAAAAACTCGGGAAATTGATTTTGAAGATGAATGATTCCGGAAGTAGTCAGGAAGAAATGAAGAAAGCAGCGAGTGATGCAAAATATCGGGCAAAATTGTACGTGAGTTACGGGATTGTCTGAGAGCATCAGCAGAAAATACAGCCGCATGTTTGAAAAAACATGCGGCATATTTTTGCGCGATTATCGGCCAGTCCATTCCTGAAAGCGGTCCCGCAGGGGTTTCCCCACGTGATACTTTTCCCTGAAAGCACCGATGGTGGCAAGCCCATCTTTGAAACCGGCTGAATACACTTCTTCGAATACATGTGATGCTGCATCAGGAGGTAACGAATGGGTTCGTCGACATAGCACAGAAGGAAAACCAGCAGAAAAGGTGCGTGAAACAGA
>JAFUBF010000120.1 GCA_017460325.1 Clostridia bacterium
AAAGCCAGACGATCGCCATAATCACCGGTCCGCCCCATGCATACATCATGCCCCTCTTGCTGAATTCCTTCCAAAACTTCTTCATAATCCGTACCTCCTTTTCAGTTCCGCAAAGCATCTTCTGGAGATGCATTCCACATAACCGCTTTTGAAAACCGCGTCCACTGCGCCGGAAAGCTGCACCTTGAAACGGGTGATCGCTTTCCAGTTGGCCAGAGCTGATTTGCTGATCCGCTCAAAATTCCCGGGGAGTTCCTTCTCCAGTTCATACAGCCGTTTTCGAACGAGATACCGTTTCCGGTCACTGTACTGGGCATAGGTCTTCTCGTTCTCTACGACGAAGTACTCAACCTGAGCGACATTCAGCATCAGGATGTCATCCTCGATGTAGCCGGGGATCTGATCGGAAACGTCGTCCTGCAGTACGAGCCTCTCGATCTCATCCACCAGTGGCGTCCGCGCATGAACGGTGGCGGTCACCTCCTCCGGCTTATCCCTGTCGATGAATAACCTGAAAATCATCATCCTCACCTCCGACGGGATGCATCATACACCATGAGATTGCTCCTTGTCACAAAAATTCGGTATTCGGTCAGAAAACGCAGGTGATCGGTCAGAAAATGGGTTCTTTGTTTCCACATGCAGCCTGTAAAACAAAAAGCCCGGTTCTTAACCGAGCGGCATCTTGCCGAGACAGGGCCAACGAGGCGCGGGCGTAGGGCAGAGATTACTCCTCTCCATATGTACACAACGATCCAATATCAAAATCCGCGATATTCAAAATCGATACGTTCCCCTGTAAATCCTCATACAGATAAACGATCACATACGCAGGAGCAGCTTCTGTGCCGGAGTACGCTGATGTTGTCTGGCAAAGGAACGCATGATTTGTTCCGGCAACGACCTGTGAGCCTAGATAGGCAATCGGTACGGTAACGGCACCGTCCAGTGAGGCGATCCCCTTTTCAAACACAGCCAGCCGCTCAGCATTGATCGAAGAATCAGCGGATGGAGACCAGCCACCGGTCATGGTCATTCCCGGACCATCCTCCATGATTAACTGAAGCGTTACCAGATAATAGTTCGCGAGCCCATAGGCTTGATTCTCAGATTCTGTCTGGAGCCACTTGGCCTGAAAGTCATATACCCGGTCAGGCTTCAAGGTAATTGTGCCGCCTTCTTTCCGAACGACAATCTCAGAATTCTGCTGATGGTCATCAACATGCTCCTGATCCGTGAAAACACCAATATCCCACGAAAAGACGATCAGTTCATCCGGCGGGTTGCCATTCCATTCAATTGTGTATATCTCCTCTTCCAGAAGATTCACTTGAGGGAACGTGTCCAGAACAGCAGGATCAGTTGGAGCCCTACCTCACGCTTCACCACCGGACCACTCATCCGACTTTCCTGTAGGAGACGACCAGGAATAGTTTACTGTTATAGGTGTTTCGATGATTCCGCTGTTGTTCAGCGTTAAGGCAGGGGGCGTCTCTACCCCAGATGCAGAAGCAACGCCCATGAGCAGCATGATGGAAACGAGCAGAACAGAAATAAACCGCATAGCAGATCCCTTCCTTCGCTGTGGCCGTTTTCCGGCCTCACAGTATCAGACGCATCAAACGAAAAAAAGTTCCGCCGAAGCGGAACGAATGAATATCCTCAGTCCCAGATGTCCACGGAGCCGGTTTCCTCACCCTTGATCCACCAGAGCTTGTTCTGGTCGACACGAACGAAAACGGACTCAGCGCCATCCGGCAGCTTTGCGGCGATCTCTTCAGCGGTGATGTTCCCGCCCAGCGGGGACTGGATGACGATCTCCAGCTGGGCAGCTTTTGCCTTCACGACAGGCTTCTTGGCAGCGGCCTCGACTTTCTTGACCGTTTCCTTTGCCTTGCGGGTTGTCTTCGAAGCTGTCTTCTTCACTTCGATTTCAGCGGCGACAGCCT
>JAFUBF010000121.1 GCA_017460325.1 Clostridia bacterium
AGACTCCTGGTGCCCTCAACGGTGGGTGTTCTGGTATTCCAGTTCATCCAGGGATACGTAAACATGTCACTGGGCGATGCCATCCGTGATCTTTCTGCCGCCGGTGTTCCGGCGCCGGTGATCTACCTGATCATGGTGGCCTCGGGAATCGGCGTGCTCTGGTTCTGCCAGCTGTTGTGGGTGTACAGCCTGATTCTGCTTCTTATCCGCCGGATCGAGAAGGGGAGAGTGCTGACCCTGGGAGCAAAGACCCCGCTCTGGATGGTCTGTCTGTTTGTCTTACCGGTATGGCTTTTGGGTCAGGTTCTCAATGTGCCGGTCATTTCCGTATACCGGATTGCCTTCTATCTTGCTTTTTTCCTGCTCGGGTATTACATATTCTCGCATGATGCGGTCATGGAAAGGCTGAAAGGTGCTGCTGTGCTTTTCATAGGGGCAGGTGCAGTCCTTTGCGTGACATTTGGAATCGTGTATTTCTACATCGGGAAAGGGGCAAATTTTGCCGATGCACCGGTAAACAGAGGAATTCTCTTTGCCTTATGTGCCTACTTCGGTTCGCTGGCGGTGCTGGCGGGGTTTGCAAGATTCGGCGATTTCAGCAGTGCATTCACGGACTGGATGAGCCGCAGGAGTTTTGGCCTGTATGTGTTCCACTATTTGGGCATTTCAGCCGTGGCGCTCCTGATTGCAAAACCGGCATTGCTGCCTGCGCCCGTCTGTTATTTTCTCAGTCTTGTGGCCGGGTTCCTGCTGGGTTACGGACTGTATGCGGTGATATCGAGAATTCCGTTCTTCCGCTGGGCGGTACTGGGCATCCGGAAGAAGCGGGGATAGTCTGTGAGACATAGAAAACCGGTCTGCCAGTGGCAGACCGGTTTTTGATGACTGAATTACGCGGCGTCGAAGATGCCCATGATGACGATGCCGATAAAGACCAGCAGCAGACAGAGATAATGTTTGCGGCTGAGCTTCTCCCTCAGGAAGACACTGCCCCAGAGAACGGAGGCGGCGCAGTAAGAGGAGATGATGGGCACGGTAAGGGCCACGCGGGAGGTATCGGCCAGGGCGTAGATATAGAAGAACTGTCCGATCGTCTCAAAGCAGGCGGCAACATACTTGGGTGCCTCGAGTTTGGGAACAAGCTTTTCGCGCCGGATGATAAGAACGTAGAATGCCGAGATGAGTCCGACGGTGAAAAAGGTCAGTTCATAGGCGACATTGGCGGAGTCTTCATTCAGCGTTTCGAGGATGATGGAGTCGGCGAAAGTGCCGGCCGCATCCAGGATACAGTAGAGGATGGGGAGCAGGAGAGCAAGGAAGGATTTGGCATACCGGTAATTGCCGGCGGACTGGCGCCGCATGCGCATTTCCTCGTCCTCATTGGCCTCCGTTACCCCCAGCAGGATGACACCGATGGCCACAAGGAAGATGGCGAAAATCTGCCAGGGGTTCATGCTGCCAATGCCCCGGGTGAGGATGGTGAGAAAGGCCACCACAGCACCGGAGGAATTGCAGATGGGCGAGAGGACGGAGAGCTCAATGTAGCGATGTCCCATATACCCGAGTGCCATGGAGGAGATGTACAGCAGGGAGACGGGCAGATAGGTGATAATGACATGCATGTTGATCGTTACACCCTCAATGAAGATCTCATAGAGGGCATGCAGGCCCATGACCAGACCCACGGCCATGACCATTTTGAGATAGGCGGTTTTATCGTTGCGCTCGCGGCAGCCGATTTTTGCAAACAGATCTGCAAAGCTCCAGGACAGCAGCGCAACGAGTGAAAATGCAAACCACATGGGAAAAATTCCTTTCCGGTCTCATGCTCTTTATCCGGAATCCGTTTGAGAGGGTCGGATAAAGGCAATTCAGGAGACCTGTTCAGAAGGTAATGTTACAGGCTGATCAGGGATGCATCCAGCATTTTCTGGACGCTCATAAGGACACCGAGCTTTGAATGGGACCAGGTCAGGCCGCCCTGGAAATAGACGGCATAGGGGGGACGGATGGGACCGTCCGCGGAGAGCTCAATGGAGGAACCCTGGACGAAAGCCCCGGCAGCCATAATGACTTTGGAATCGTATCCCGGCATATCCCAGGGAATGGGGGTGACGTAGGAATCAACCGGTGCTGCCGCCTGAATGCCGGAACAGAAAGCGACCATGGCCTCTTCACTGCCCAGTTCAATGGCCTGAATGATATCGTGGCGATCTTCGGCCGAGGACGGGACGACACGGAAGCCCAGTTTCTCATACAGGGCAGCTGCGAAAATGGCGCCCTTTGTTGCGGCGGCGGTTACGGTCGGGGCCAGGAAAAAGCCCTGATAAAGCTGGGGCATGAGGCCCAGGTTCGCGCCGACTTCCTGACCGAGTCCGGGAGCGGAGAGGCGGTAGGCGCAGCGGTCAATGCAGTGCTGCGTGCCGCAGATATACCCGCCGATGGGGGCCAGGCCGCCGCCCGGATTCTTGATGAGGGAGCCGACGATCATGTCAGCGCCCAGGTCGGAAGGCTCAATTTTCTCCGTAAATTCGCCGTAACAGTTATCGACCATACAGACCAGGTCCGGCTTGATTTCCTTCATGAAACGGATCAGCTCACCAATCTGCTGAACGGAAAGCGTCGGGCGGGTTGCGTATCCCTTGGAACGCTGAATGGTCGCCAGTTTGGTATTGGGATGGATGGCAGTCCGGATGCTCTCGTAATCAATGCTCCCGTCGGGCAGCAGGGGCGTTTCCGAGTAGGTAATGCCGAACTCGGCCAGAGAACAGGCGCTCTCCCGGATGCCGATAACCTCCTCAAGGGTATCATAGGGACGGCCCACGGGGGAATACAGTTCATCTCCCGGCAGAAGATTGGCGGAAAGCGCCACGGCCAGCGCGTGGGTACCGCAGGTGATCTGAGGACGCACAAGGGCGGCTTCCGTATGGAAGGTATCCGCATAGACGCGCTCCAGAGTGTCACGTCCCACGTCATTGTATCCATAACCGGAGGTGGCGGCAAAACAGGCAGCACTGACTCTGTTTTTCTGCATGGCAGCAATGACTTTTGCCTGATTGTATTCCGCTGTCTGATCAATCGCTTCAAAACGATCATGCAGTTCATGCAGCACCTGTTCGCCCAGTGAATAGACTTTATCTGAGACCCCGATTTCAGCATATACGTTATTGCTCAATTTTCTTCCTCTTTTCCGATTTGATCGAGTATGGTGTTGGCCAGCTTGTTCAGGACGTCCGGCTTTGTGATAATCATTCCGTTTTCATCATCCCCCAGAATCAGAAGGGTATCGCCGGTCTGGATCTGATAGAATGTCCGGGCTTCCTTCGGAATCACAATCTGTCCACGGTCGCCGACTCTGGCAGTACCAAAGATGTGCCGACCCTTTGACTGGCCGAGAACGTGTTTTCCGCCTCCCATTGCCTCCTCCAAAATCACATTTTTCAAACTTTTCACACGAGGCGGTAGTTTAGCATGTTCCCGGGTGTCTGTCAATCTGAAAATCAGCGGCTTTCAGGATGTCCGTCCCTGAACAGACCTGAAACACGGAACCGGTCCACCCAAACGCAGATGCACCGGAATTGAAAAAGACGGCAATTTGCCGCCTTTTTCAAAGGGGATGGACAGGGCACATCGTCCCGCGGAAACGTGCTGGTCTGAACCGTAACCGGAAAGGTCGTTCAGCGCCTGGCCCGGGAGGTACGGTCCACGATCCGCTTCTTCCAGCTGCTCGTAAGAGGTTTGGAACTGAATCTTCTCTCCGCAACGGCCTCTGAAAGGACGTCGTAATTGAGTGCCGTCCCCTCTTCGTCTGCCACATAGGTGACGGCGTGGTCGGCGTTAATCCCGAATCTGCCGGCAACGGACACGGCATCCATGTTGGCACCGAGGAAAAGGAATTCCCAGTTATACTTTTCCTTCTGGTGTTCAATCATGGATTTGACTTCCGCGAGAGTATACGTTCTGCTGGCATTTTCCATGCCGTCGGTGGTGATGATAAAGAGGGTTTTCTCCGGAACATCCTCGGGGCGTGCATACTTGTGGACGTTCCCGATGTGGTGAATGGAGCAGCCGATGGCATCCAGCAGTGCGGTCGATCCGCGGACGTAATAGGTTTTCTCTGTCATGGGGGAGATGTTCTGAATACTGACCCGGTCGTGAATGACCTCACGCCTGTTGTCGAACAGGACAGTGGAGACGTAGACTTCACCGGGGAGTTTCTGCTGTTTGGCGATCAGTGAATTGAAACCTCCGATGGTATCCGCCTCAAGACCGGCCATGGAACCGCTGCGGTCCAGGATAAAAACCAGTTCTGTCAGATCTTTTTTCATTGCTTTTTCTCCTTTCATTTCAGGACGTTGCTATTGTACTTGGCACCGCTCTCCGGCTGCGCATTTCCGTCAGTCGAATTGCGCTTTCGGAGCCTGATCCGGGCTTTGTTTCTTTTCCGACGGCCCGGTACCGGGCTGCAGTGCACCTGCGATGGGGCAATTCTAACAGAAACGGATACCCAAAAGGTCGCCTGACAGGCGACATTTTCAAAGAACGGAGAAATCGGGAATTAGCCCCATACTATAACGACGCGAAATCAGATTGACGGAGGACAAGGGAGGGAGTAGAATACGCGGTGTCCCATCTGAGGACAATCAGATGGTGAGAGTCCCTGTCCGTCCCGGGCTTCCGGTCACCGACAGGAAAATGACAGAAAGAGAGGAAACAGAAATATGTCAAAGGTAGATACGGTTCGCGCTGCCATGATGCAGGCGATGAAGGATAAGTACAAGGCGAGAAAGGATGCGCTGTCGCTTCTGCTTTCCGCACTCAAGTCAAAACAGATTGACAAACGCGCCGAGCTGACAGAGGAAGAGGAAAATGCGGTTATCTTCCATGAGATCAAGCAGGCCCAGGAGACAATCGATACCA
>JAFUBF010000122.1 GCA_017460325.1 Clostridia bacterium
GCTCCGGAAAATCCAAAAAAAGCTGTACAAGAACCTTCTTCATCGTAATCATCATGCTGACATAGCTCGTTTCCTTGATATTCGCAAAGCTCAGGAAAATCACCGGCCACTTTCCCTATTGCTCCCGCATAGCCGGGTCTTCCCACAGCGCCGGGGACGGGTGATCAGGGTCACCTTATCGCTTTCCTTCCACCATTCCCTTATAAAATCTGTATTATCCACGTAAAAGTTATTACTTACCCGGAGCTCTTCAAAATCCTGAACGCCGATTGCAATCCCCCGTTTCATTCGATACGCCTCCCCATCCACTTATAATCCTGTTTTTCACCTTCAGTGTTTTCTTACCCGTTTTTATTATACGGAAAAGCCGGGCATTTCACAAGTGAAGGAAAAAAGCTCTGCAAAACATGTGCCTGCAGAGCCGTGCAATCAGCAAAGCCGATTGCCCCGTATGATCTACCATGTGCATCTGAAATCCAGATAGCACAGCAGCGGTTCATTTTTCGTATAGTCCCAAGTATGTGCCGAATCCCCGCCGCAGCGAAAGCGTTCCCCGCATTGAAGGCATCTGTCGCAGTCCGCCGTCCTGTCCCGCCTGAAGGCCTGAAATCTGTTTTCCCACACCTCCATGAAGTCATCTGTCCGGATATTTCCCTGCACCAGTTCCCGTCTGTTCTCTACATCCAGGCAGGCACAGATATCGCCATTGCTCCGTACGCTGGCCGTAAGAATCCCTGCTCCGCACAGAAAGTAATGGTCCCGAACCATTCGTTCATCCGCAATGCCCAGGTAATGCGAACAGCCAAACGTCACTTCCATCCTGCAATCCGGATCAAACCGTTTCTCCCGGATAAAGGCCAACAGCTCGTTAAACTGTTCCGGGACGAGCAGCAGATCCCGGGATTCACAGGCACGGCCGATCGGCTCAATATTGATTGGCCGCCAACTGGTAATGCCCAGGTCACAGAGCAGTTCATACATGGGCCTGAGATCGCTGAAGTTTTCCCGGTGCAACACCGTCGTTATCTGTGGCTTCAGTCCCACTCTCTGCAGGGCCTGAACCCCGCGAATGGCACGGCACCAGGCCCCCTTCTGTCCTCTGAGCAGGTCATGCGCGTGCTCCATTCCGTCCAGACTGACGGAAACCGTTTCAAGCCCCGCTTCCCTGAGCCATTGCGCCGCCGGCTCATCTATGAGGGTTGCATTGGTGGTCATCCCCCAGAAAAAGCCGCTGTCGCGAACACACCTGGCTATCTCGGGAAGATCCGGATGAAGCATGGGCTCCCCGCCGGTCAGACAGATCATCGGCTGCTCCGGCTGTACCGATCTGAGTGTTCGTTCCACATCCTCGACGCTCAGCATCTGCCCATCCGCAACGCAGCGGCTCCCGCAATGCCGGCAGCAGAGGTTACATCGGTCTGTGATCTCAAAAAACAGCCAGCGAAGATGCGGATTTTCCCGGAGTCTGTCACGATGCCGGGCAAGGTCATCAAGCTGTTCGCGTTTCAGCTGTAATACATCCATATTTCCATTCTCCGTCACAGTCTTTCAGTTCTGCTGACCTGCCAGAACTCCTTCCGAACGCATGTCCGGCTTCCAAAAACAGAACGGGATGCAGCAGGATATCCCCCTGCATTCCCCGTTCCATCAGGATATGTTCAGAAAGAAGGGCCCTGCCTGCTGATGTCAACTATCCGAACAGTCACCGGTCCTATCGACAGAACATCCCCGGTTCGCAGTTGTCTCGGTCCGTGGGACAGCATCCCGTTTGCAGACGCTTTATTGGTTCGTCACGGATTATCTACGTATGCGTCCGGCCCATCGTCAGCTCTTCCCCGGATACGGAACGGATTACGTGAGACAAATTCCTCGCTTACAATACAATCACATTCCGATGATTACGCCCCGATACTCTGCGACATCACATTGCTGCTTCCGGCCCTTCATATCTCTACGTGAGAGAATATTCGTCTTCCGAAACAGCCGGTGCACTGCCGCCGCATTTGGGACACCATCGTTCCTTATCGATCATGGCCCTCGTCGTCCACTGATAACCGCATTTCATGCATTTATGAAATCGCTTTATCGGAGGTGGCCCGTAAACAGTTGCAAAATCTTCTTCAATGTACTTTGGTGTTCCCATCGGTGCCCCGCAGAAGCGGCAATATTTGTCGCCCTCAATATAGGCCTCTCTGCAATTCGCACAGACTTTACATTTCGCTCTCGGTCCAAACATGCACACAATCCCTCCCTGATTTCTGAAATGAGCTCCCCCACAGGCCGGATCCTTCGGATGTCCCGGCAATGACCGGTATCCTTCGTCACTTCCCTGTCCGGAGCACTGCAGTTGTTTCGGCAGCGTCTTCTGCCGATCATACCTCCCGTTATAAACAGCAGCCGGGGCGCTTTCCATTTCCCCGGCTGCTCAAAGCTGACAAATCGTCGCAGCTGTCAACTCATTTCTTCATCTCTGCCTTCATCTTGATCTTCTGCGCATACATGGCGTTGTCCGCCCGCTTAAAGACCGCCTCCACCGTGTCGCCTTTCTGGTATGCCGCAAATCCGATGGCCGCACTTGTCTGCTCCCAGGGCTTCAGGGTGGGATCGTTCCGATACTTCGCCCATACCTCCATCAGGCCACGAATCAGACTCTCGGCATTCGCCAGATCTTCGCCCTCCAGCACGATCGCAAATTCATCTCCGCCAATCCGGAATACCGGTGAATGCTTGAACGCGGAGCAGATCATTCCGCAGAGTCTCCGGATGGCAAAATCACCCTTGTCATGACCATAGGTGTCATTAATCACCTTCAGGTTGTTCAGGTCAACCATGGCAATTCCGAATACCTGACGTTCGCCAGTACGCACCTCTTCGCTCAGCTGGGCGACTTTTTCATCATAGGCACGCTTGTTTCTGACCTTGGTCAGGGCATCTACATTGGCGATCCGGTCCATTTCCTCCGCATGTTCCTGCGTCGAGATCAGTTTCTGCGTAGTATCCAGGATCTTCGTAAACTGTTCATTGATGTTCTGTTCCATCTGCTTCATGGCATTGGACAGCGTCTCAATTTCATCTCCGGTATGAATCTGCAACCGGGAGAAGTCGTTCCGGATCGAAGAAGAGGAATCCCCGCTCCAGTATTTTTCCGATGTATCCGAAAGCTTATCGAGCTGTCCCGATCATTATACTATGTATAAATCTACTCGTCGTTATTGGCTCTTCCATTAATCTGCTTCTTTATCTGATTTATTGCCTCTGTACGTTTGGCATCAGGTACCTTAAACGTTACCTCACGCGAAGAGAACC
>JAFUBF010000123.1 GCA_017460325.1 Clostridia bacterium
CATGACAGTTGTGGAACAACTGTCAAACCAGTGCAGAGCGCCGGGCCCTGTTCGCTGTAAATGTTCCTCACGGTCAGGGCTGTACGTCCCCGTCTCCGCTTTCACGGCAGGCCCGCAGATACCGCTCTTCCGTCTCCATCAGCTGATATTCAAAATCCCGCTTGTCCTTTTCCTGCATGGAGGAAAGGATCAACCCGCAGATAAACAGCAGAAGTCCGGCCAGCATGCCGAAAAGACATGTGATCAGTGTCGGGAAGCGCGGCACCAGTCCAGTTGAAATGAATTCCCTCAGTACCGGGCTGACAAAGGCGATGGACAGCGCCAGAAAGATCAGAGCCAGGATGGTGAAAAAGGAGAAGGGTTTATAATTCTTGTAAAGCTTTGCGATGGTGATCAGCACCTTAATGCCATCCCGGCCGGTATTGAGCTTGGATTCACTCCCTGCCGGGCGGTCACGATAGGTCACCACCACATTACGAAGCAGCATGTTCCGGTAAATGGCATGCACGCTCATGTCAGTTTCAATTTCAAAGCCCTTGGTCAGAACCGGATAGGTCTTGACGAAACGGTAGGAAAACGCCCTGTAACCGGTCATGATATCCAGAATCTCACTGCCAAAGAGGCGGTTGATCGTCCCCCTGACCAGGCTGTTTCCGAAGTTGTGGAACGTTCGCTTGTTTTCAGTAAAATAGGAGCTGGACAGTCGGTCACCGATGACCATGTCGGCCTGTTCATCGATCACCAGATTCACCATTTCGGGCGCGGACTCCGCCGGATACGTATCATCTCCGTCCACCAGCACATAGCACCGGGCATCAATTTCACGGAACATCCGCCGGATCACATTTCCCTTCCCCTGCATCCGTTCCATGCGCACAATGGCCCCGGCCTTTCGGGCAATCTCCCCCGTTCCGTCAGATGAATTGTTGTCATAGACATAGATGACCGCCTCCGGAAGTACCCGGAGAAAATCCTTCACCACTTTTACAATGGTCTTCGCATCGATATAGCAGGGAATCAGCACTGCAATCCGATCCATATTAACCCTCCCGGCTTTGTTACTGAGCCACAGCCATCCTCAGATGCCCCAATGGGCAAACAGAAATGGCGTTGATACAGACAAGAGAGCGCACCGGGACAGTGCGCTCTCCAACTATTACTTGGTCCCGAAGAGCCGGTCTCCCGCATCGCCAAGACCGGGAACAATATACCCATGTTCATTCAGGTGGCTGTCCATTCCTGCCACGAAGATGTTCACATCCGGATGATCCCTCTGAATTCTCGCCACACCCTCGGGTGCCGCGATCAGGTTGACCAGACGGATATTGTGGCAGCCGCGCTTTTTCAGGAAACCGATCGCTGCAGAGGCCGAACCGCCGGTGGCCAGCATGGGGTCCACCAGCAGAATCTCACGCTCCTGCGCATCGACGGGCAGTTTGCAGTAGTACTCAACCGGCTCCAGGGTTTCCGGATCCCGGTAAAGCCCGATATGACCGATCTTTGCCGCAGGCACCAGTGACATGATTCCATCCACCATGCCAAGGCCTGCCCGCAGGATCGGCACAATGGCCAGTTTCTTGCCGGAAAGCATCTTCGCCTGTGTGCTGCAGATGGGCGTCTCGATTTCAACTGTTTCAAGCGGAAGATCACGGGTGATCTCATACGCCATCAGCATGGAAATCTCACTGAGCAGTTCCCGGAATTCCTTAGCACCCGTATTTTTATCTCTCATCAGAGACAGCTTATGGGTAATCAGGGGATGATCAAATACATGTACCGTTGACATAAATCCTCCTCCTTCAAGCCAAAACAGCACCC